>NZ_JBHXTG010000007.1:143401-178290 GCF_042677465.1 Kitasatospora sp. NPDC127111 | reverse complement strand
GCCCCGCCCGGCCGGGCGCCGTCGCCCACACCCTCACCAACCCGGACGGTCCGGCCGTCGCCGCGCTCGGCGCGGGGCTCGCCCTGGTCCGCGACGTCGGGATCGGGCGGATCGAGGCCCTGATCGGCGAGGCGCTGGGCACCCTGCTCGACGCGGCCCGCGCGGCCGGGGCCGAGACCACCGGCGGCCCCGGGCCCGGCGGGAGCGGAGCAGGCGGCAGCGGGATCGCCCGGCTCCGGCTGCCCGGCGCCGACCCGCAGGCCGTCCACGACGCCCTGACCCGGGCGGGTCTGGCCACCACCCGGCGCCGCGACTGGATCCGGCTCTCCCCGCACGCCACCACCGGCCCGGATTCCGCCGTCCGGCTGGCCGGGGCCCTGCGCGCCGCGGCCCCTCGCTGACCCGAGGTCGCACCGCACCCGCACTCCACGCTCACCTCCGCAGACCCGCAAACCCGCACCCCGAACCCCGCAAACCCGCGCCCCGAACCCCGCACCCCCGCACCCCCGCACCCCCCGCACCGGGCCACCCCCCAGAGAGGAATGCCATGTCACACCTTTCCCGCCGCGACCTGCTCCGCGCCTCCGGAGCCGGCCTGCTGACCCTCGCCGCCGGCGGCACCCTGTCCGCCTGCTCCGGCTCGGGCGGCGACACCGCCCAGGGCGGGGACGCCGCCACCGGCACGGTCACCGTCTGGTCCTGGACCACCGCCGCCGAAGCCCTGCGCGGCGTCGTCCCCGCCTTCGAGAAGGACAACCCCGGGATCAAGGTCGACGTCCAGGACGTCGGCAACCCGGCGATCTGGGACAAGATCACCGTCGGCCTGGCGGCCGGCGGCCAGGGCCTCGCCGACGTCCTCCACATCGGCTGCGACTACCTGCCCGGCTACCTGGAGAAGTTCCCCGGCGGCCTGGCCGACCTCTCCGCCCTCGGCGCCGACGCCCACAAGGACAAGTTCGCCCAGGGCCTCTGGCCCGTCGTCACCGGCAAGGACGGCCACGCCTACGCGCTGCCCTGGGAGGTCAACGCGCTCGGCTTCTTCTACCGCAAGGACATGTTCGACAAGGCGGGCATCGACCCGGCCACCTTCCAGACCTGGGACGACGCGCTCGCCGTCGCCGACCGCTTCAAGGCGGCCAACCCGGGCGTCGCCCTGCTCGGCATCAACAAGCCCGCCACCCCCTCGCCCGACCTCGACCTCCTCCAGGCGCTGATGCAGCAGCAGGGCGCCTTCTACTTCGACCTCAAGGGCGACGTCACCCTGGGCTCCGCCGAGGCCGTCCGCGCCATGACCGTCCAGAAGCGCCTCAACGACGCCGGCCTGATCGCCGACGCCGCCGGTGACCACGGCTGGATCAACCTGCTGAAGGGCGGCAAGATCGCCACCGGCCCGCTCGCGGCCTGGGCCGTGCACTACCTGGAGACCAAGCTCCCCGACCAGAACGGCAACTGGCGCATCGCCAAGCCGCCGGCCGTCACCCCCGGCGGCCGGCGCACCGCCATCGTCAACTCCACCCACCTGGCCGTCGCCGCCTCCAGCCCGCGCCGCGTCGCCGCCTGGAAGTTCGTCGAGTACGCGCTCACCCGCCCGGCCTCGGTCAACGCCATGTTCACCTCCGGCGGCGTCTTCCCCGCCCTCACCGCGGCCTACGCCGACCCGATGTACGCCGCGCCCAACGCCTTCTACGGCGGCCAGCCCGCCCTCAGGACCTTCGTCGACCTGCTCGGCGAGGGCGCCGACGCCACCAACTACTCCGGCGACTACGCCCGCGCCCTCAAGCTCGCCAGCGACGCCCAGGTCCAGGTCTTCCTCAAGGGCGCCGACCCGGCCGCCGCCCTGAAGGAGGCCGCCGAGCAGCTCGGCCGGCAGACCGGCCGAACCGTCCGATGACCGCCCTCGCCGGCCCCGCCGCCGCGGCCCCGGCCGGGGCCACGGCCACCCACCGCCGGGCCCTGCTGCGCCGTCGCGCCGTGCCCTACCTGCTGCTCGCACCCGCCCTGGTCACCTTCGCGGTCTTCAAGGCCTACCCGATCGTCTCCTCCCTGCTGCTGTCGCTGACCACCGGCTCCGGCGCGGCCACCCGCGACGCCGGCACGGCCAACTACCGCCGCCTGCTCCACGACCCGCTGTTCTGGACCGCGCTGCGCAACACCGGGCAGATCCTCGTCGTGCAGGTCCCGGTGATGCTCGCCCTCGCGCTCGCCCTGGCGGTCGGCCTCAACTCGGCCCTCGTCCGCTGGCGCACCGTCTGGCGCCTCGGCGTCTTCATGCCCGTCGTCACCGGCCTCGTGGCCACCGGCGTGGTCTTCGCCTTCCTGCTGCGGACCGGCGACGGGCCCGTCAACAAGCTGCTCGCACTGATCGGCCTGTCCGGCGTCGACTGGCTCGGCGACCCGTTCTGGGCCCGGATGGCCGTCGTCCTCGTCCTCACCTGGCACTACACCGGCTACAACGCCGTCATCTACCTGGCCGGCCTGCAGGGCATCCCCAGGGAGCTGTACGAGGCCGCGATGGTCGACGGCGCCGGCCCGCTGCGCCGCTTCGCCTCCGTCACCCTGCCCGCGCTGCGCCCCGTCCTGCTGTTCACCGTCGTGCTGTCCACCATCGGCACCCTCCAGCTCTTCGACGAGCCGTTCGTGCTGACCCGCGGCGGGCCGGACAACGCCACCCTCACCGTCTCGATGTACCTGTACGACAACGGCTTCCACTACTTCGACTTCGGCTACGCCTCCGCCATCGCCTACGCGCTCACCCTGATCGTCTCGGTGCTCGGCGCGGCCCAGATGCGCCTGATGGGAGAACGCCCATGAGCGGCCCCGCGACCGCCGCCCGGTTCCGGGGCTGGCCCCTGACCCTCACGCTGGCGGCCGTCACCGGCCTGTCCGTCGGCCCGTTCTACTGGCTGGTGGTGGGCTCGACCCGCAAGGACACCGAGATCTTCGACTGGCCGCCCCACCTGCTGCCCGGCGGAGCCCTCGGCGAGAACCTCGACCACCTCCAGGCCAAGATCGGCCTGGGCCGCGTCCTGGTCAACTCGTTGGCCATCGCGGGCCTGCAGACCGCCGGCGCGCTGATCGTCGCGCTGCTCGCCGGCTACGCCTTCGCGAAGTTCCGCTTCCGCGGCCGGACCGTGCTGTTCGCCGTGCTGCTCTCCACCCTGGTGGTGCCCGAGCAGGTCATGCTGGTCCCGCTGTTCAAGATGATGATGTCGTTCCGGCTGCTCGACAGCTACCAGGCCGTCGTCCTGCCCGGGCTCTGCGTGCCCTTCGCGATCTTCCTGATGCGCCAGGCCCTCGGCAGCATGCCCGACGAGCTCCTCGACGCCGCCCGGGTCGACGGCGCCGGCGAACTGCGGGTGCTGTGGAGCGTGGTCGTCCCCGTGATGCGCCCGGTCCTCGCCGCACTGGCGATCTTCCTCTTCCTCGGCTCCTGGAACCAGTTCGTCTGGCCGCTGATCGCCCTGCGCAGCCCCGGGATGCACACCCTGCCGGTGGCCCTCGCCACCCTCCACGGCAGCCGCACCACCACCGACCACGGCGCGATCCTGGCCGGCACCGCCCTGTCCACCCTGCCGATGATGGTGCTCTTCCTGGCCCTCCAACGGCAGTTCATCTCCGGCCTGCTGGCCGGCGCCACGAAAGGCTGACCATGGACGACGTCTGGGAACCGCACGCCCCCGCCGCCGGCGGACTCCGGCCGCTGGCCGCCGAGGGGCTGGACCTGCGGGTCGGCGGCGAGGCCACCGTCCGCCACCCGGCCGAGGGCCGGATCGAGGTGACCGCCGAGAGCCCCGGCGAGGCCCGGATCGAATGGCGCCTGCCCTGCACCGACGCCACCGCCCTGTGGACCCCCGAACCCCGCGGAACCGGCTGGCTGCCCGCCGCCTGGAGCGCGCCGCGCCGCACCGGCCTCACCAAGGGCGCCCCCGTCGCCGCCCTCGTCGGCACCGGTGACCTCGCGATCTGCGCCTTCGCCGCCGACCGGGCGGACGTCCTGGCCGGCGCCGGCGTCGTCGAGGAGCACGGCGAGTTCCGGTTCTGGGTCCAGGCCACCGGCCGCCTCACCGTCCGGATCGACACCTCCCGGCGGCACTTCGCCCGCTGCCTGGCCGACCTCGCCGACTGGTGGGCGAGCGGCCGCCCCGCCACCGTCCCCGACGCCGCCCGCCGCCCCGCCTACTCCACCTGGTACGCGATGCACCAGGACATCACCCCCGAGGCGGTGGAGACCCAGGCCGCCCTCGGCAAGGAACTCGGCCTCGACACGATCATCGTCGACGACGGCTGGATGACCCGGGACCGCACCCGCGGCTACGCCCACTGCGGCGACTGGGAGCCGCTCTCGCTGCCGGACACCGCCGACCACGTCCGGCGCGTCCACGACCTCGGCGTGCGCTACCTGCTCTGGTACGCCCTGCCGTTCATCGGCAAGGAGAGCGCCGCCTGGGACCGGCTCGGCCGCCACGCGCTCGCCGACGCCGGCCACCTCGGCGCGGTCGTCGCCGACCCCCGCCACCCGGCCGTGCGCGAACACCTCACCGACCGCCTCGCCCGCGCCGTCGAGGAATGGGGCATGGACGGCCTGAAGATCGACTTCGTGGACTGGTTCGCCGTCGCGGACCCGCCCGCCCCCGGCCCGGAGGCCGACTGCGCCACCGTCGACGAAGGCGTCGAGCGGCTGCTCGCCGCCATCCGCGCGCGGATCACCGCCGTGCGGCCGGACGCGATGATCGAACACCGCCAGCCCTACACCAGCCCCGGCCTCTGGCCCTACACCACCATGATCCGCGCCACCGACTGCCCGCTCAGCCCCCAGGAGAACCGGCAGCGCACCGTCGACCTGCGGCTGGTCGCCGGTCCCGTCGCGGTCCACAGCGACATGCTCATGTGGCACCCGGACGAGCCGGCCGAGCAGGTCGCCTGCCACCTCATCAACGTCCTCTTCGCCGTCCCGCAGATCTCCGTCGACCTGGCGGCCCAGAACCCCGCGCAGCGCGAGGCCCTCGCCTTCTGGCTCGGCGTCGTCCGGACCCACCTCGACACCCTGCAACGCGGCGAACTCCGGCCCGCCAGGCCCGACCTCGGCTACCCCATGGTCACCGCCGCCGGCGACGGCACGGTCGCGGTCGCCCGCTACGCCCCGCTGCCCGTCCGCGCCGGCGACGGCCCCTGGCACACCCTGCTCGTCGCCAACGCCGACGCGGACCCCGAGGTGCGCCTGCTCGGCGTCCACGGCCCCACCGGGGTCACCGTCCAGGACGCCCGCGGGCGTATCGTCCGTAACGACACCGCCGACCCGGCCGGCGACACCACCGTCACCGTCCCCCGCGGGGGGCTGCTCACCCTGACCCGGCCCCCGGCGTAGCCGCCCGAGACCCCCACGGAGCACCGATGACCCAGGGAGCACGCCCGCCGCGCCGCGCCACCACCATCGCGGAGGTCGCCCGCGCGGCGGGCGTGTCCCGGCAGACCGTCTCCAACACCCTCAACGCCCCCCACCGGGTCCACCCGGACACCCTCGCCCGGGTCACCGCCGCCATCGAGGAACTCGGCTACCGGCCCGACCAGTCGGCCCGCTCGCTGCGCACCGGCGAGCGCCGGATCATCGGCTACCTCGCCCCGGTGGACGACCCGTTCGACCCCAACCCGCTGATGGCGGGCTTCCTGGAGGCCCTGGTCGACGCGGCCGGCACGGAGGGGCACCACGTCCTGCTGGTCCGCCCGGCACCGGGCGCGGAACGGGCCCGGGCGGCGATCGACGAGCTGGTGGCGGCCCGTCAGGTGGACGGGCTGGTCCTCGCCGACGTGCTGCCGGACGACGCCCGAGTCGCCCACGCGGCCCGGGCCGGCGTCCCGTTCGCCGCCTTCGGCCGCACCGGGGCGCAGCTGCCCCAGCACTGGGCCGACATCGACAACGGCGCGGCGATGGCCGACGTGGTGGCGCACCTGGCCGCGCGCGGCCACCGCCGGATCGGCTTCGCCGCCTCCACCGCGGACCTGCCGTGGCTGGCGGCGCGGCGCGCGGGCTTCCACGCCGAGGCCCGCCGGCTCGGCCTGGACGTGGTGCGGGCGCGGTCCGCCCCGGGCGAGCCGGCGGTGGCCGCCCTGCGCACCCTGCTGCGCGGCTCCGAACGGCCGACGGCGGTCGCGGCCGAGAGCGACCTGCGCGCCCTGGACGTCTACGAGGCGATCCGGGCCGAGGGCCTGGCCGTCGGCCCGGACGTCGCCGTGACCGGCTTCCACGACACCCCACTCTGCCGGCACCTGCACCCCGCGCTGACCTCGGTCCGGCTGCCGCTGCGGGCCATCGCCGGCGCGCTGGTCCGGCGGCTGCTGGCCCAGGTCCGCGGCGAGCCGGTGCCCGCCGCGGGGGAGACGCTGGCCACCGAGCTGGTGGTGCGGGCGAGTTCCGCCTGACGACCGTCCTCGGCCCCGGTCAGTGGCGGCTGAGATAGGTGAGGACGGCGAGGACCCGGCGGTGGCCGCTGTCGGTCGGCGAGAGGCCGAGCTTGGCGAAGACGTTGCCGATGTGCTTGTGGACGGCGTTCTCGGTGATGACGAGCCGGGCCGAGATCGTCGCGTTGTCCTTTCCCTCGGCCATCAGGGCGAGGACCTCGCGTTCGCGTGGGGTGAGGGCGGCGATCGGGTCGTGGCCGTGGTGGGTGAGGAGCTGCCCGATCACCTCGGGGTCCATGACGGTGTCTCCGGCGGCCACCCGGCGCAGCGCGTCGGTGAACTCGCTCACCCGGCTCACCCGGTCCTTGAGGAGGTAGCCGACGCCGCCGCGTCCGTCCGAGACCAGCTCGCCGGCGTACTGCTTCTCGACGTACTGGGAGAGGACGAGCACGGGCAGGCCGGGGTGCAGGCGGCGGGCGCGGATGGCGGCGTGGATGCCCTCGTCGCGGAAGGTCGGCGGCAGCCGGACGTCGACGATGGTGACGTCCGGTCGGTGTTCGGCGACGGCGGCGGCGAATCCGGGAGCGTCCTGGGCGATCGCGGCGACGTGGAAGCCCTTGGCGGTCAGCAGCAGTTCCAGGCCGTTGGACAGCAGGACGTTGTCCTCGGCGATCACGACCCGCATGTCAGCCCCACCGCGATCGTGGTCGGGCCGCCGCCGGGGCTGTGGACGCGGACGGTGCCGTCGAGCGCCCCGACCCGGTGGCGGATTCCGGCGATGCCGGTGCCCAGCGTCTCGTCGGCGCCGCCGATCCCGTCGTCGGTGACCTCGATCGACAGCCGGTCACCGTCGCGTGCGACGCGGACGGTGGTCCGGGTGGCCCGGCTGTGCTTGGCGGCGTTGGTGAGCGCCTCCGCGACCGTGAAGTAGGCCACGGCCTCGACCGCGGCGGGGATCGTGCCGAGGTCGCCGATGTCGAGCGTGGTGTCGATCGCCGATCCGGTCCCGAGCGCGGTCAGCGCCCCGACGAGGCCGCGATCGGAGAGGATCGGCGGGTAGATCGTCCGGATCACCGCACGGAGCTCCGTCATGGCCTCCTCGGTGTTCTCGTGCGCTTCGCCCAGGAGCCTGGCCACCGTCTCGGGATCCTCGTCCAGCAACTCGCGGGCCACGCCCAGCCGCATCGCGATGGCCACCAGCCGGGCCTGGGTGCCGTCGTGCAGGTCGCGTTCGATCCGGCGGAGCTCCGCGCCGTGCGCGTTCATGGCTTCGGCGCGCGTCTCGGTCAGCGTCTCCACCCGCTGCGCCAGTCTGTCGGCGGCGGAGGGGGACAGCGACGCGACGCAGATCCGGGCGTGCAGGCGCGCCAGCGGTGGGACCAGCCAGTAGGTCAGGGCCGCGAAGACGACGGCCTGGGCGGTCCCCAGGGTCAACGCCGTGCCCCACCCGGTCAGGGGGACACCGGCGGCGAAGCCGCCCGCGGGGGTGCCGGCGGGCAACGCCCACCACAGGGGCACCGTCACGGCCGTGGTCACCGCGTTGCCCGCGCACACCACCACGACGAGCCCGAACGCCAGACTCGTCGGGACGCAGGCGCAGAGCCACCCGAGAACCCGCCACCCACCGACCCGGACGGGACCGGAGTCCGGAGCGAGCAGCAGCCGGTCGGCGCGGCGACGTTGCCAGGACGCCCAGGCGCGAGCCGCGGTCGGGACGACGAGTACGGGCAGCGCGAACAGGGCGAAAGCAGCGGTGGCCATGCTCGCCAGGAGATAGCCCAGGCCGCGCCACACCGCCGAAAGCCGCCCGGCCCCAAGGTGGTGGTTCATCCGCCCAAGTCTGGGCCACGGCCACCGCGCCCCGCACTACAGCCCACTCCACCATTTTCCCACCAGTGAGCGGTACGGACCGCTCACCTCGGCCGGACCTAGTGTCAGCGCCCATGACGACTTCACCGCTTCGGCGACCACGGTGGCGCGGCCGTTCCGTCCGACGGAACCTGGCGCTGGCCGCCGCCGCGACCGTGGCACTCTCCGCCGGCGTGCTGGGCGCGGTGGCCGCCGGGCGGCACGACGACCGGATCCAGCTCCGGCTCCAGCGGGACGCCGATGCGATCACCGCACTGGGCGTGACGGGGGTGCAGGCCCACCTGGTCACCCCCGACGGCCGGAACGTGACCGCCACCAGCGGCGTCGCGGACCTGACGACCCGGCAGCCGGTCCCGCCGGGCGGTCACTTCCGGATGGCCAGCGTCACCAAGACGTTCGTGGCCACCGTGATCCTGCAGCTCGTCGGCGACGGCAGGCTCACCCTGGACGACCCCGTCGAGCGGTGGCTGCCCGGCGTGGTGTCCGGGAACGGCAACGACGGGCGCGCGATCACCCTGCGCCAACTGCTCCAGCACACCAGCGGCATCCACGACGACTACCCGGACTACACCTCGGCCCAGGACTTCGACCGGCACCGGTACGACACGCAGACACCCGAGCAGGCGGTCGACCGGGCGATGCGCCACCGCCCGGACTTCCCGCCCGGTACGGAATGGCGGTACGGCAACACCGGTTACGTCCTGCTCGGCATGATCATCCACCGGGTCACCGGGCACCCCTGGCACGAGGAGGTGCGGGACCGGCTCGTGCGGCCGCTCGGCCTCGACCACACCTTCCTGCCGGGTGCCTCGCCCACGCTGCCCCAGCCGCATGCCCGGACCTACCAGAGGTTCGTGGCCGGCGAGCCGCTCGTGGACGTCACCGAGCAGGTCGGATCGGGCACCAACGGAGAGGCCGGGCTCGTCTCCACCACCGCGGACCTCAACACCTTCTTCCGGGCCCTGCTCGGGGGCCGGCTCCTGCCACCGGCGCAGCTGGCGCAGATGACCGAGGCCGTCCCGGTCGGCGCGGAGTTCGAGCAGCTCATGCCGGGCGCCCGCGACGGGCTGGGACTCTTCTCACGCCCGCTGTCCTGCGGCGGCGTGTACTGGGGCCACGAGGGCGGCGACGCCGGCTGGATCACCGCCACCGGCGTCACCGCCGACGGCCGGCGCAGCGTCACGGTCTCGTTGTCGGGCGTCCTCGCCGCCTCCGCGGACGACGTCCGGCGCGTGGAAGAGGCCGAGAGCAAGCTGGTCGACGACGCCCTGTGCACGACGCCGAACGCCGACCACCAGTGGCGTTGAAGCCCTCCGCCGGTCGCGGGTACGGGACACCGGCGCGCCGCACGGGCCGCGATCAGGAAGGCCGGGCCGCGCCCCCACTCCGTCGGCCGGTCCGGCGTCATCCCGACCACCCCACCACACCCCTCCGTGGTCGACCACCGAGCGCCGCGGCGCGCCGGCTGCGGAGGGGGCGAGCCCCCCCGGCGCCCGGCGTCCCCGTACGGGGCCGATCGGTGCCCGTCTGTTCGCATCAGACGTCCAACTTCCCAATCAAGACGAGGAGTTCCCACATGTCCAGCAAGCGCGTCGCCCGGGCCGTCACCGGTCTTCTGATAGCAGGTCTCGCCTCGGCCACGCTCACCGCCCTCCCCGCCCAGGCCGCACCGACGCCGCAGGGCGCCGCGTCCGTGAGCGCGACCCTCGACGGAGACACGGGCGGCGCCGGCCAGGGCCCGATCACGCCGAGCGGGCCGGACACCGCTCCGTGGCGATCCGCCTCTCCCAACGCGACCGCGCCGAGCCTGACCCGTAGCCAGGTGATCGACCGAGCGGCCTCATGGGTCGACCAGGGGCTGAAGTACAGCGGGGAGGGCTCCTACCAGGGCTACCGCACGGACTGCTCCGGGTACGTCTCCATGGCCTGGAAGTTGAGCTACTCGATGGACACCACCAGCTTTGTCCCCACCGGTGTGGCCTCGTGGATCGGCAAGGGCGACCTCAAGCCGGGCGACGCCCTGTTGAACGACGCGGCCGGGAGGTACGGGCACGTCGTCCTCTTCGAGCGCTGGGCCAACGACGCCCACACCTCCTACCTGGGCTACGAGTTCACCGGTAGCGGTGTCCACCACCGCGAGATCCCGTACCCGTACTTCCCGGGCTCCCCGGGCAACCCCTACCGGCCGGTCCGCAACAACAGCATCGTCGACGACCAGACCCCGACGCCCCCCAAGCCGGTGGCGAACAACCGGACGCTGGCGGCGATCGAGGGCGGTGTGCTGCACGAGGTGTACACCGACGGCAAGGGCTGGCACGACAACGTGGTGCCGGGCGTGGGGAGCATGAGCGCGCTGGGCTTCGCCTACAGCCCGTCCGGCCGGCGGGTGATCGAGGCCGTCGAGAACGGTGCGCTGCACGAGATCTACAGCGACGGCGACGGCTGGGTCGACAACGCCGTTCCCGTGTCCGGGACGATCGACTCCCTCGGTTTCGCCTACCACCCCATGACCGGGATCCGGGTGGTGGAGGCCGTCGAGGGCGGGACGATCCACGAGATCTTCGCGGACGGGGACGGCTGGCACGACAACGTCATCCCGGGCGTGGCGAACGTGAGCGCGCTGGGCTTCGCCTACAAGGCGTCCGGGCAGCGGGTGATCGAGGCGGTCGTGAACGGTGCGCTGCACGAGATCTACCCCGACGGCGACGGCTGGGTCGACAACGCCGTGCAGGGAGTGGGCGGGAACATCAGCACGCTCGGCTTCGCGATCAACAAGAGCACCGGGCAGCGGGTGATCGAGGCGGTCGAGGGCGGTGTGCTGCACGAGATCTACACCGACCCCCACGGGGCCTGGCAGGACAACGTCGTTCCGGGGGTGAGCGGCACCATCACCTCCGTCTCGGTCAAGCTCAAGGACAGTGGCGAACGCGTCGTGGAGGCCGTCGTGGACGGCGCGCTGCACGAGATCTACACCGAAGCCGGGGTCTGGCACGACAGCGTCGTCCCCGGCACGGCAGGCGGCGCCACCGCGGTCTCCTTCGACCTGACCCTCTGACCGTCCGGATCCCGGGTGCCCGGTACGCACCCCGTACCGGGCACCTCACGGCCGCCGGCCGGCGCACTCGCCCGCGTCCGACCAACCGTCAATCCCACTCATCCCAAGGAACATCCATGCCCGTTCAGCGCGTCCGCACCCGTCTGAGTCGCGTGCTCGCCCTCGGCGCCGCCGTCTCGCTGGCCACGGCGGCCATGGCCGCCACCGCCGGCTCCGCGACCGCTGCCTCCGTGGCCACCTGGGACAAGGTGGCGCAGTGCGAGAGCGGCGGAGACTGGTCGATAGTCTCCTCGACGACCCCCCGTTACTACGGTGGCCTCCAGTTCGCCCAGACCACCTGGCTGGCCTTCGGCGGCGACCAGTACGCGCCCTACGCCAACCAGGCCACCAAGCAGCAGCAGATCCTGATCGCGGAGAAGGTCCTCGCCTCCCAGGGGCAGATGGCGTGGCCGCACTGCGGTCCCCTGGCCGGTCTCGGAGCCGACCACGCGAACCCCTACCCGGATGGCCCGGGGCCGGTGACTCCTCCGAAGCCGCAGCCCAAGGCGCTGACCTGGTACCTGTCGGACGACGCGGCGTCCTCTGCGGCCACCCGTCCGGCGTTCGGGTTCGGGAACACGCCGATGGTGCCGCTGGCGGGTGACTTCGACGGGGACGGCACGGACACCCAGGCGGCCTACGACCCGACGACGTCGACGTTCTACCTGGCGAACGCGGGCAGCGCGGCGCAGTCGTCGCTGGTGTTCGGCAACCCGGGCAGCCGGCCGGTGCTGGGCCGGTGGGACGGCACCACCTCGCAGCTCGGTGTCTACATGCCCGACTCCGGCAAGTTCCACCTGCGCCACGACAACGGCGAGGTGACGTCGTTCGCGTTCGGCAACGGCGGTGACTGGCGGCCCGTCGCCGGAGACTGGGACGGCGACGGGACCGTGACGGTCGGCCTCTACGACCCGGCGACCAGCACCTTCTACCTGCGCGACAGCAACACCGCGGGCGCCGCCGACCGGACCGTCACGTTCGGGAATCCCCACGGCGTCCCCCTGGCCGGGGACTGGGACCACTCGGGCCACACCGACATCGGCGTCTACCTGCCCGACAACCACACCTTCTACTTCCGTCACGACGACGGCACCGTCACCTCCGTCTCGTACGGCAACACCGGCGACACGCCCGTCACCGGCGACTGGAACGGCGACGGCCACGCCACCCAGGGCGTCGTGCACAGCTGAGGGGGTGACGGCGTGGTGCCGGGCCGGGCCCGGCACCACGCCGTCGTGCGGTGGGCCGCGGTGGGCCGCGTCAGCAGGTGAGGACGGGGCCGGCCCAGTCCGCGTGGTCGCTGTTGCTGCCGTCGCCGCCGTCGGTGACCACGAGGCGCAGCTCGTCGGCGCCGGTGAGGTCGGCCGTGAGGTGCTTGGCCTTGTCCCTGCCGGTGAGCAGGCCGCTGTCGGCGACCTTCCTGCCGTCCCGGTAGATCTCGAACGAGACGGTGCCCCGACCCTCGGCCTCCGCGTCCACGCCCACGTCGGTGGCGAGCGAGGTGCAGGAGCCGCCGAGGTAGTAGACGATCTCGCTGAGGGCGTTGACGCCGAGGCCCTTGGCGTAGGTGGTGCCGGCGATGGTGATGGTCCGTCCGTCCCGGGCCTGGTTGTCGCCGTTGCTCATGTCCTTCTCGACCGGGCCCCAGCTGTTGCCGGCGGAGGTCCAGGCGAGGTCGGAGAGCGGGTGGGCGCCGGGGGCCGGTCCGTTGCCGCAGGCGATCCTGGCGCCCGCCCAGTCGGCGTGGTCCCAGCTGGTGCCGTCGCCGGCGTCGGTGGCGACCAGGCGGACGGTGGTGGCGCCGGTGAGGTCGGCGGTGAGGTGTTCGGCCGGGTCCTTGCCGGTGAGCGGGCCGCTGTCGGCGACCTTCGTGCCGTCCTTGTAGACCTGGAACACCACCGAGCCGTTGCCGTAGGCGTCGTCGTCGACGCCGACGTCGGTCACCAGGTGCCGGCAGGCGCCGCCGAGGTGGAAGGCGATGTCACTGGAGGCGTGCGCGCCGAGGCCCTTGGCGTAGCTGGTGCCGCGGATGCTGAGGGTCGTTCCGTCGCCCGTCCCGTGGTCGCCGTTGGTCGTGTCCCGTTCGACCGGGCCCCAGGAGTTGGTGACCGAGGCGAACGGCAGGTCGCTCAGCCAGGTCGTCCCGGTGGGCGGGGAGACCGGTGAACCGGGCGTGACGCGGAACATCGCGGTGCCGTGCCCGGGGACGGTGGCGCTGACGGTCCCGGTGCTGGTGCCGGTCTGCTTGGTCCACAGGTCCTTGACGGTGTAGGAGGTCGCGCCGCCGATGCCGAGGGTCTGGGCGGTGGTGCTGATGACGGCGTCGTAGGAGCCCTCGTTGGTCAGGGTGACGGCCCGGCCGCCGTCGGCCAGCGGTTTGCTCATCACGACCAGGCCGTTCTGGCTGGAGACGACCGAGCCCTGCCGGCCCAGTGGGTCCTGGTCGACGGCGATGACGTCGGCGTTGGTGAGGATCTCGAAGGTCTCGGGTTCGGCGGTGCGCAGGTCGGTGCCGATCATCAGCGGGGCGGCCATCTCGGCCCAGAGGCTGAAGTGGGTGCGGTACTCGGTGGCGGTCATGCCGCCGTTGCCGACCTCCAGCATGTCGGGGTCGTTGAAGGCGCCGGGTTTGGCGTAGGCGGCCGTGCCCTGGTTGGCCTGGGCGATGGAGATCATGCTCTGCCAGGTGTCGCTGATGTCGCCGGTGGTGCGCCAGGAGTTGCCGACGGGGCCGGCCCAGTTCCAGGGGCCGGTGCTGCCCCATTCGCAGATGCTGTAGAGGATCGGCCGGCCGGTGGCCTTCAGCGCGTCGCCCATGGCCTGGTAGCGCGTCTTGGCGTCGAGGCCCTGGTTGTTGCAGTTGTCGTACTTGAGGTAGTCGACGCCCCAGGACGCCCAGAGGTTGGCGTCCTGGCGCTCGTGGCCGAGGCCGCCGGGGAAGCCCTTGACGTCGCAGGTCTTGGTGCCGGCGCTGGAGTAGAGGCCGAACTTCAGGCCCTTGTCGTGGACGTAGTCGGCGAGCGCCTTGATCCCGTGCGGGAAGCGGACCGGGTCGGGGACGAGGTCCCCGGCCGCGTTGCGCTCCGGCAGGGCCCAGCAGTCGTCGAGGTTGACGTACCGGTAGCCGGCCGCCTTCAGGCCCTTGCTGACGAAGAGGTCGGCGATGCCCTTGATCATGTCCTCGTTGAACCGGTCGCCGCAGTGGGTGGAGTTCCAGTTGTTGAACCCCATCTGCGGCGTCCGGTTGAGGCCGTTGTCGAGGGCCGACGCCGGTGGGGCGGTGGCGAGTTGGAGGCCGGCGGCGAGGGCTCCGCCGCCGGTGAACAGGGTCAGGGCGGTCACCGCCGAGGCTAAGCGGCGGGACGGTGCGGTGCGCTGGGAACGCAAGGGTCCTCCTCGGAAGGTGGTTCGGGTTCGGGTGGGCCCCCGGCTCCGGCGGCGGGGCCGGAGCCGGGGGAGCGCGGGGTGGTCAGGAGAGCAGCGTCCAGGCCTGCCCGGCCGCCGATCCGTCGGGCCGGCTGAGCACGACGGGGGAGGTGGCGGCGGCGTGCGGGGCGTCGAGGACGAGCCCGGTGGCCACGTTGGTGATGGTCAGCGCACCGGTGGCGGTGTTCTGGACGACGCGCCACTTCTGGTGGGCGCTGTCGGGGTCGTAGGCGTTCAGGACCCAGGCCGGGCCGCCCGGCGCGGCCGGGCCGGTCAGGGTGCCGTGGTTCTGGGTGCCGGTGGCGCAGTTGTCGGTGATGCGGACGGTGCCGTCGGGGTTCGCGGCGAAGTTCCACTGCTCCGAGGTGTGCCAGCTCCACCAGGTGTTGACGTCGGTGACCGAGCCGTCGGGGGCGCTGCAGGTGCCCTGGACCTCCAGGGCCTGGCCGCCGGTGCCGCCCGCGCTGATGCCGTGGTAGCGGCCGTCGCCGATCACGCTGGCCGGGATGGTGGCGGGCAGCGGCTTGAGCCGGTAGAGCGCGACGCCGTGCGGCTCGACGGTGGCGGCGAGGGTGCCGGTGATGTTGCCGCCGGCGCCGGTCCACAGCTCCTTGGCGGAGTAGCCCGGGCCGGTCAGGCCCAGGTCCGCGAGCGTGGTGGAGATGCTCCGGTAGGCGGCCGGGTCCTGGTTGACCAGCAGGACGGCGGTGTCGCCGTTGGCGAGCCGGCGCTTGAGGACGACCGGCGCGGTGCTGCTGTTCGGCGGGTTGCCGACCAGGGTGGCGGGCTTGGCGAGGCCGTCCTGGTCGATCGCGATGACGTCGGTGTTCTTGTAGACGGCGAGCTGGTCGGCGGTGATGCCGGTGGACCAGGTGAGGCCGTCGCGGGTGTGCACGGAGTCGGCGGCGGTGCGCAGGTCCGCGCCGGAGATGAGCGGGGAGGCCATCATGGCGAGGATCGACATCTCGCTGCGCGACTCGGTGAGGCTCATCGGCTTGTGGCAGGGGCAGGTGTCGGTGACTCCGTAGACCCCGTACGGGTTCTGCCAGCCCGCGAACATCATGTCCATGTCGTTCCAGCTGCCCGGCCGGACGTTGCCGGGGTACTGCAGCGCGGTCTGCAACTGGCCGTTGTGGAGCACGCCTTCGAGGTCCGGCCCGCGGTCGCCGCCGATCCGGCACAGGTTGGCCACCTGCCCGCACCACACCCCGGTCGGGGCGTAGCCGGGCGCCTGGCGGGCGGGCGTGCCGGCCGCGACGATCACCGGGTCGGTGCGGGCCGGGTCGTCCCCCGCGAGCAGGTACGGGACGCCGGTGTGCACCGGCTGGGCGGAGACGCTGAGGGCCACCCGCGGGCGTCCCTGGGCGGCGGAGGCGGCGTCGAGCGCCTGCTGGAAGTCGCGCACCCGGGCGTACATGGAACGGGTCAGCTCCCGGCCCTCGCCCTGGGTCCAGTAGTTGTGACCGTCGGGCCCGATGATCTGCGGGCCGTACGGGCAGTCGTCGTACTTGACGAAGTCGACGCCCCAGGCGACCAAGTCGGCGGCGTCGGTGGACTCGTGGCCCAGGCTGCCGGGCCGGCCCTGGCAGGTGGTGTAGGTGTCCGTGGCGTACAGGCCGAACTTCATGCCCTTGCCGTGCGCGTACCAGGAGAGGTACTGGATCCCGTTGAGGGTCCGCCCGTCGACGGTGTGCGCGGGGAAGCGGGCCGGGTCGGGGACGAGGTGACCGGTGGTCAGGTCGTACCCGGTGCCGTCGGTGCCGCTGACGGGGTTGCGGTTGGCGTCGTAGAGCTGCATGGCGCCGTCGGCGTTCTTGACCATGTCGGTGGTCTGGCCGTCGCGGTGGCCGAGCGACCAGCCGTCGTCGATGGTGACGGTGTTGTAGCCGGCCTGGACCAGGCCGTTCGCGGCCATGAAGTCGATGGTCTGGACGACCTCCTGCTGGGTGACCCCGGTGCCCAGGGTATTCCAGGAGTTCCAGCCCATCGGCGGGGTGAGGGCGAGTCCGTTGTCCAGCGCGGCCGCGGGCGTGGCCGCGCCGAGGACGGCGGTGCCGAGCCCGGAGGCGGCGAGGGCCAGGGCGACGAGCGCGTGGGTGGCGGCGCGGGGCAGGACGCGGGACCGGTGTCCGGGCAGGGCTGGGCGCGTGCGTGGACGCATGGGCACTCCAAGGTGCGCAGGTGGGGTGTGGGGGATCGGCAGCCCGCTGGGGGAGGGGCAGTCCGCTGCCGTTTGTTTCTGTTTGAACGCCCAACAGAAAGCAACGCAGCATAGACACAGGCCGGAGCCGTGCTCAAGTGCCGTGCGCAGAACCGCCGGTGACGCCGGCTCTGACCGGCCGTCGTAGTGGTGGCACGGCGGGCACTCGGGCGTGCCGGGATGCGTCACAGGTTGATCTCGGCGCGACAAGTGGCTTGACGGAAGGTCGCTGCCCCATGTGATATTTCACATCACGTTGAAACGCGTTCGTTTCTGATCACTTATCGCACAGCTGCGCTCAGCCGCACAGAGGAGCGTTCCCCCATGATCCGAAGCACCAGCGGCCGCGCCGCCGCCGGCGTCCTGCTCACCCTGGGCCTGACCGCCACCGCCTGTTCCACCGGCCAGGAGTCCACCACGGGCGCCTCCTCGGTCGCCCCGGTGAGCGGGAAGATCTCCCTCACCTACCTGCAGAAGCAGGGCGACCAGGAGTACTTCGTCGGCGAGGCGGCCGGGGCGAAGGCGAAGGCCGCGGAGCTCGGCATCGACCTCAAGGTCGTCAACCTCGGCAACGACGCCAACAAGACCGTCAGCGAGGTGCAGGCGGCCATCGCCCAGAAGACCAACGGCGTGATCGTCGTCGTCCCCGACCCGGCGGTGGGCCCGCAGGTCGTCCAGACCGCCCGGGACGCGAAGATCGCGCTGCTCACCTCCGACGACCAGGTCTGCTCCACCGGCCCGGACCCGGCGGTCTGCGCCAAGGCCGACCTCGTCCCCCGGGTCGGCTTCAGCGGCGCCCAGATGGGTACCGAGGTCGGCAAGCGGGCCGCCGACGAGTACAAGAAGGCCGGCTGGACCGCCGCCGACACCCGCGTCATCGCGGCCTGGAAGCAGGACGTCACCGTCTGCGGGGACCGGGTGAAGGCGGCGAAGGAGGCCTTCGGCGCCGTCGCCCCCGGCGTCCAGACCATCGAGGTCGCCACCGACAACACCCCCACCGGCGCGCAGGACAAGGTCGCCGCGACCGTCACCGCCAACGCCGGCGTCAAGCACTGGGTGGTCTGGGGCTGCAACGACGAGAACGTGCACGGCGGCGTCACCGCGCTGCAGAACGCCGGCGTCAGCGCCGACAACGTGATCGGCGTCGGCCTCGGCGCCTACCTGGCCTGCAAGGACTGGAGCGGCGGCAAGCCCTCCGGGATGAAGGCCGCCCTGTTCATCAACGGCCGGGACGTCGGCGCGCTCGCCGTCCAGACCATGTACGACAAGCTCAAGAACGGCAAGGACATGCCCACCGAGGCGTTCGCGAAGACCACCATGGTCGACCCCGCCACCTGGAAGGGCGCCGGCATCACCTGCAACTGACCGGACCTCACCCGCCGGGTCCCCGGCCCCGGCCGGCGACCGCGGCCGTCCCGGTCCTCCCACCCGCGGACGGCCGCCCCGCTCGGCCTCCCGCCATCGTCCCCGCCCCGCCTCCCGCCTCCCGCCATCGCCCCCGCCCCCGCACCCGCCCCCCGTCCACCCCTCCGCCTCCCCGAGGAGACCCGGCCGTGAGCACAGCGCGCCGCCCGAACGCAGATCCCCGACCACCCACCGGCGACGCACCCACCGGCGACGCGCCCGCAGCAGCCGCGCCCGCAGCCGCCGCCGGGCCGGGGCCGGCCGTCCGCGGCACCCGGGTCGAGGGCGTCACCAAGCGCTTCGGATCCGTCCAGGCCCTGACCGGCGTCACCCTCGACTTCCCGCCCGGCCAGGTCACCGCCCTGATGGGCGAGAACGGCGCCGGCAAGTCCACCCTGCTCAAGATCCTCACCGGCGACCACCAGCCCACCGAGGGTCGCGTCGTCCTCGACGGCCGAGCCGTCGACCTGCGCAACCCGGCCCAGGCCAGGGCCCTCGGCATCCGGATCATCCCGCAGGAACCGGAGATCATCCCGCACGTCTCGGTCGCCGAGAACGTCTACGCCGGTGCCCTGCCCACGACCGCCGGCCGCCGCCTGGACCGCGCCGAACTGCGCCGCCGGATCAGCGCCGACCTCGACCGGCTCGGCTTCGCCGGCGTCCTCGACCCCGACCTGCTCGGCTCCCGACTGACCTCGGCACAGCGCCAACTGGTCGAGATCATGCGCGCCCTGACCGGCGAGGCCAAGCTGATCGCCTTCGACGAGCCGACCTCCTCGCTCTCCGAGCACGAGGTCGACGCCCTGTTCGCCCTGGTCGGCCGGCTGCGCCGGCAGGGCGTCGCCGTCGTCTACGTCTCGCACCGGATGCAGGAGATCTTCCGCCTCGCCGACCGGATCGCCGTCCTGCGCGACGGCGCCCTGGTCGCCGTGCGGGACGCGCGCCGCACCGACGAGGGCGAGCTCGTCCGCCAGATGGTCGGCCGCGACCTCTCGGCCCTGTTCGTGCGCCGCACCGTCGCCACCGACCGCGTCGTCCTGGAGGCCCGTGGCGTCACCACCGACCACGTGCGCGGCGTCGACCTCACCGTCCGGGCCGGCGAGGTCGTCGGACTCGCCGGTCTGGTCGGCGCCGGCCGCTCCGAACTCGCCCTCGCCCTGGCCGGCGACCTGCCCGTGCGCGGCGGCACCGTCACCCTGGACGGCCGGCCACTGCCCACCGGCAGCCCCGGCCGGGTGATCCGGGCCGGCCTCGCCCTCGCCCCCGAGGAGCGCAAGGCCCAGGCGCTCTTCCTGCGGCGCTCCGTCCGCGACAACACCTCCATCGCCGTCCTGGAACGGCTGCGCCGCTGGCGGTTCGTCCGGCGCGGCGCCGAACGCGACCTGGCCCGGGAGTACGCCGAGCGCCTGCGGGTGCGCACCCCCTCGGTCGAGCACGAGGTCGGCAAGCTCTCCGGCGGGAACCAGCAGAAGGTCGTGCTCTCCCGCTGGCTGGCCCGCCGGCCGAAGCTGCTGATCCTGGACGAACCGACCCGCGGCATCGACGTCGGCGCGAAGGCCGAGATCTACCGGATCATCGCCGACCTCGCCGAGCAGGGCGTCGCCCTGCTGGTCATCTCCTCCGAACTGCCCGAGCTCCTCGGCCTGGCCGACCGGATCGTCGTCATGCAGGGCGGGCGCGTCACCGGCGCACTGGACCGGGCCGACGCCACGGAGGAGGCCGTCCTCCAACTCGCCATGGCCGACGACATCACCGGCACGACCTCATCCGGAGCATCCTCATGACCACCGCCACCACCCCGCCCGCCCTCAAGGGCGCGCCGCACGGCCGCTCCGCCCGCCCGCTCTCCCTGCTCACCGGCATCGGCGGCCAGAACCTCAGCCTGGTCGGCGCGCTCGCCGTGGTGCTGGCCGTCTTCGGGGTCCTCAACGACAACTACCTGAGCTGGACCAACGTCCAGGTCATCGCCGAGGCCGCCACCATCACCGGCCTGCTCGCCGTGGTGCAGACGGTGGTGATCATCTGCGGCGGCCTGGACATCTCGGTGGGCTCGCAGGCCGGCCTGGCCTCCGTGGTCAGCGCCATGGCCTTCACCTCCGCCGGTGCCGACGCCTTCGCCGGCACGGCCGCCGCGGTCGGCGTCGGTCTGCTGGTCGGCGTGCTGAACGGCGCCGTCATCGTCTACGGCCGGGTCAACCCCACCATCGCCACCCTGGCCGGCCTCGCCGCGTACAAGGGCCTCGCCCAACTCGTCTCGGACGGACGGGCGCAGGGCTACGTGCTCAACGACGCCGTGTTCGTCTTCCTCGGCCGGGGCAAGATCGCGGGGCTGCCGGTGATGGTCTGGATCCTGATCCTCACCGCGCTGGCGGTGCACGTCCTGCTGAAGTACACCGACATCGGCCGCAACCTGTACGCGATCGGCGGCAACGACACCGCCGCCCGGCTGGCCGGCATCGCGATCAACAAGTACCTGGTCGCCGTGTACGCCCTGATCGGCGTGGTGGCGGCGGTGGCCGGCGTCCTGCTCACCGCCCGCACCGGCTCCGGGCAGCCGGTCTCCGGCAGCGAGGGGCTCGAACTGAAGGCGATCACGGCGGCCGCGCTCGGCGGCGCCGCGCTCAAGGGCGGCCGGGGCGGCATCGGCGGCACCCTGCTCGCCGTCGCCCTGCTCGGCGCGCTGGAGAACGGCCTCACCGTCCAGGGCATCAACACGTTCTGGCAGAACGTCGCCCAGGGCGCCCTGCTGGTCGTCGCGGTGGTCGTCCAGCAACGCCGCGGCGGCGAACGGGCGGTGGGCCTGCCGGGCTGAACCGGCAGCGCCTCCCGGAGGTGCCCACGTGCCCGCGGCGGTCAGGCCGCGGGCACCCGCGCGATCACCAGTTCGCCGACCGCCTCCGAGAGGACGGTCCGGGCGTGCTCGCCGATCCCGGAGTCGGTGACGAACACGCCGACGTCCTCGAGGGCGGCGAAGCCGCTGAGGCCGATGACACCCCACTTGCTGTGGTCCGCCACCACCGCGACCCGCCGGGCGGAGGCGATCAGCGCGCGGTTGGTCTGCGCCTCGGCGAGGTTGGGCGTGGTCAGGCCGGCCTTCTCGGACACCCCGTGGGCTCCCAGGATCAGCAGGTCGACGTGGAGCGCCCGGATCGACTGGTCGGCCAGCGGCCCCACCAGCGCCGCGGACGGGGTCGGCGCGCCGCCGGTCAGCAGCAGCGACGGCGGCTCCGTGTCGGGCTGCTCCCCGGCCTTGCGGATCAGCTCCGCGACGGGCAGCGAGTTGGTGACGACGGTGAGCCGCGGCACCCGTAGCAGCCGCGCGGCGACCGCGTAGGCGGTCGTCCCGGCCGAGATCGCGATCACGCTGCCCGGTTCGACCAGCGCCGCCGCCGCGTCCGCCACCGCGGCCTTGGCCGCCGACTCCAGGCCGGACTTGGCCTCGAAGCCGGGCTCGTCCGCCGCCGTCTCCGCCCCGAGCACGGCCCCGCCGTGCACCTTCTTCACCGCGCCCGAACGCTCCAGCGCGTCGAGGTCCCGACGGATCGTCATGTCGGAGACCCCGAGCTGCTCGACCAGCTCGGCGACCCGCACGGCCCCGCTGCGGCGCACGATCCCGGCGATCAGCGCCTGCCGCTGCTGGGCCAGCATTCCCGTCTCCGCCACAGCCCCACACCCCTCACCAACGAACCGAAAACACCAGAAGCCAACATCCATGAGGATACTGGGGCCGGCTGAGCCCGCGGCCGTCGGCGTCCGGCCCGTTCCGGGGTCAGCCGTCGAGCCCGCGGTCGGGTCGCGCGTCCAGCCGCTCGGCCAGCGCGGAGAGCGTCGCGCCGAGCGGCAGGGCGACCTTCAGGTCCGCGTACTCGTCGCCGCGCGTCGCGCCCTGGTTGACGATCGCGACGGGCTTGCCGCCGCGCGCGGCGTGCCGCACGAAGCGCAGGCCGGACAGCACGGCGAGCGACGAGCCCAGGACGAGCAGCGCCCGGGCCCCGTCCACCAGGTCGTAGCAGCGCTGGACGCGGGCCCCGGGCACGTTCTCGCCGAAGAAGACCACGTCGGGCTTGAGGATGCCTCCGCAGGCCGTGCAGGGCGCGATCCGGAAGGACGCCACCAGCGCGTCGGGCAGCTCCACGTCCCCGTCCGGGTTCACCCGCGCGTCCGTGCCGCCGGCGGCGCCGTTGAGGTCGTGCAGGCGCCGGTCGAGCTCCTCGCGGCTGCTGCGGCGCCCGCAGCCGAGGCAGACCACCCGGTCGAGGCCGCCGTGCAGCTCGACGGCGTCGACGGTGCCGGCCGCGCGGTGCAGCCCGTCGACGTTCTGGGTGATCACCGCCGAGACCCGTCCGGTCCGGCGCAGCCGCTCGACCGCCCGGTGCCCGGCGTTCGGCCGGGCCTCGGCGATCGCCCGCCACCCGGCGTGGCTGCGGGCCCAGTACCGGCGCCGGGCCGCCTCGCTCCCGGTGAACTCCTGGTACGTCATCGGCGTGTGGCGGCGACTGCGGCCGGTGACCCCGCGGTAGTCGGGGATGCCCGACTCGGTGGAGAGCCCGGCACCGCTGAGCACGGCGACGCCCCCGGCCTCCAGCAGCCGCCGGATCCCGTCCAGCGCGGCGGCCGGCGGCGCACTCCCGTCGGCGGCCGGCGGCGAGCCGTCGTGGCCGCCCGGTCCTTCCGGTCCCGGGTGCGGAGACATGCCGCCAGGGTAGTCCGGCCGCCGCCGGCACGGGCGGGGGGTTGCCCGGGCGGGAGCGCGGGTCGAGCCTGGAGGAGTGGGGGCGGTCGCGTCGGCCGCAGCCGGATCGGTCGCCGGGACACGCGCCCCGGAGACGAAGGAGCCGTCGCCGGTGACCGGGCAGCAGCGTTCCCGCAGCGGCCACCGCACCGTGGCGCACACGGCGGACCTGCGCGTCGAGGCGTGGGCGCCGACCGCCGAGGGGTGCATCCGCGAGGCGGTGCGCGCCGCGGTCGGGGGCTTCGCCGACACCACCGGGGCCCGTCCGGCCGGGGAACGCGCCTGCACCGTCACCGCGGCGACCGACGAGGACCTGCTGGTCGCCGTCCTGGAGGAAGTGATCTACCGGATGGACGCCGACGGCGAGCTGCCGCTCGACACGGAGGTCGGGGCGATCCGGGCGGCCGGGGCCGGCCGGGCGCTGCCGGTGCGCTTCCGGATGGCCGACGCCGGCACCGCCGAGGTGGTCGGGGCGGTGCCCAAGGCCGTCTCGCTGCACGAGCTCCGCCTCCGGGCCGGCCCCGGGGGCTGGAGCTGTCAGGTGACGCTCGACGTCTGAGGACGACCGGTAGCCGGAGGTGAGGACCGTGGAGATCACGCTCGTCGAGGAAGGCCCCTACCGCTTCCGCATCGAACGGCGGGAGCGGATGCGGGTGCCCGGAGTGGTGTTCGCGTCCGGGGCGCTGCTGCCGCAGGCGGCCGGCGACAAGGCGCTGGAACAGGTGGCCAACGTGGCGACGCTGCCCGGCATCGTCCGCGCCTCCTTCGCGATGCCGGACGTCCACTGGGGCTACGGCTTCCCGATCGGTGGCGTGGCCGCCACCGACGCCGACCGGGGCGGGGTGGTCTCACCCGGCGGCGTGGGCTTCGACATCTCCTGCGGGGTGCGGCTGCTCGCCGCCGGCGTCGACCGGGCGGAGCTCGGCCACGACCGCCTCCAGCGCCTGATGGACCTCCTCGACCGCACCGTCCCGCGCGGCATGGGCCGCGGCGGCCTGTGGAAGCTGTCGGGCACCGGGGAGCTGGACGACCTGCTGGTCGGCGGCGCCCGGTACGCGGTCGAGCACGGCCACGGGGTGCCGCGCGACCTGGCCCGCTGCGAGGACGACGGCGTCCTGGCGGGCGCCGCGCCCGGGCAGGTCAGCAGCCGGGCCGTGGAGCGAGGCCTGCACCAGGTCGGCAGCCTGGGCAGCGGCAACCACTTCTTTTGAGGTCCAGGCCGTCGAACACGTCCACGACCCGGACACCGCGGCCGCGTTCGGACTGCACACCGGCCAGGTCTGCGTCATGATCCACTGCGGTTCGCGCGGCCTCGGCCACCAGGTGTGCACCGACCACGTCCGCACCATGGACCGGGACCTGCACCGCCACCGGATCTCCGTCCCCGACCGCCAGCTCGCCTGCACCCCCGTCGACTCCCCGGCCGGCCGGGCCTACCTCGGGGCGATGGCCGCGGCCGCCAACTACGGCCGCGCCAACCGGCAGCTGCTCTCCGAGGCCGCCCGCCGCGCCTTCGCCGAGGCCGCCGAGGTGGGCCTGGAGCTGGTCTACGACATCTCCCACAACATGGCGAAGATCGAGACCCACGAGGTCGACGGCGCGGCGCGGCGGCTCTGCGTCCACCGCAAGGGCGCCACCCGGGCCCTGCCGCCGGGCGATCCGGGCCTGCCGCCGGACCTCGCCGGCGCCGGCCAGCCGGTGCTGGTCCCCGGGACCATGGGCACCGCCTCGTACGTGATGGTCGGCCTGCCCGGCAACGACGCCTTCCACTCCGCCTGCCACGGCGCCGGCCGGGTCTGGAGCCGGCACCACGCGCTGCGCGTGGTCCGCGGCGAACGGCTCCGCGACGACCTGGAGTCGCGGGGGATCGCCGTCCGCCCGTCCTCCTGGCGCGGGCTCGCGGAGGAGGCGCCCGAGGCGTACAAGGACGTCGACGCGGTCGCCACCGTGACGGAGGGCGCCGGCCTGGCCCGGCCGGTCGCCCGCCTGGTGCCGCTGGGCGTCGTCAAGGGCTGACCCGGGCCGGTCGGCCCCGACCGGCGCCTACGACCGCTGGCAGCCCGGTCGGGGCCGCCCGGCGGGGGCGTCGGCCGGGCCGCCCGGTGGGGGCGTCGGCCACACGGGGTCAGTGCGCGGTGCCGCCCAGGGCCGCGACCTCGGCGCGGAGCGCGGGCAGGGTCGCGTACATCGTGCCGCCCGGGCAGTCGGTGGCCAGCCAGTCGCGGTGGCCGCTGATCAGGTCGACCGGCCTGGTCACGCCGTTGACCGGGTTGACGAAGGTGACGTGCGCCTGCGGGTCGAGCCCGTGCGTGCGGGTGAGGAGGGCGAGCAGCGCGGTCAGCGAGCGGCGGGCCGGCGCGGTGGGCTCCTGGCCGCTGAGCGTGCCGAGCAGCGCGATGCCGAGGTTGCCGGAGTTGTAGCCCGCGGTGTGGAAGGCGGTCACCACGTTCCCGGACGCGTCGTGCGCGGGGGTGCCGTCGTCGCCGGACCAGCGGCCCTCGTAGATCCGGCCGGCCTCGTCGATCAGGAAGTGGTAGCCGATGTCGCCCCAGTCGAGGGTGACGGCGTGGTACTCGTAGATCGCCCGCACGGTGGCCGCCGGGTCGGGGTCGGCGTTCGGGGTGTCCGTGTGGTGGACCGTCAGGGTCTGCAGCGGGTAGTACTTCGGCGGCGAGTTCTCCACGCCGTTCTTGAAGCGCTTGGACTCGTCCGCGCCCCATGCCGCCCGCGAGAGGTACTCGGTGCCGCAGAAGGTCACCGGTGTGGTCGGCGCGAGCGCGAGGCCGCGGGCGGGTCCGTGCACGGTGTCGATGGCGGCGGTGCGGACGTTGCCGGCACCGTCGGGCAGCCGCAGGTCGTAGCCGGGGGCGCCGCCGGCGGCGATCAGCGCGGTGACGGCGACGGCCGGGCGCCCGGGCCCGTCCGCCTCGGCCGCGCTGTCCGCCCCGGCCGCGCCGTGCGGCCCGTGCGGCCGGTCAGGCCCGCCCGCGCAGCCGGCGGGCAGGGGCTGCCACGCGCCGGGCGCGCCGCCGTCCCGGTGGAGCCGGATGGCCGCGCCGCGGGCGGGGCCGTCCCAGCTGACGCCGACGTAGCGGATCGGGAACCCGGCCCGCACGGTCGCGGCCTCCCCGCCCGCCGCCGACCGTGCCCGGGTCGCGGGGACGCTGACCGTCCGCGCGCCCCGGCCGGCGGTGCCGGGGGCCCCGGCGGGGGAGGGCGCGGGAGCGGCGGTGGAGGGGGCCGTGGCGGCCGCGGCGGAGGCGGCCGGGGCGACGGCGAGGGCGGCGGCCGTCGCGCCTATCGCCCCGACGAGGGTGCGCCGGGAGACGGCGGGCTGCGGGTTCGGCATGGGTGTCCTGTCTCGGGTGCGGGCACGGCGACGGAGGCGTGCCGACCTGCTCCGTTGCGCCGCCCCCGGCGACTGATCATCAGTCAGCGCAGAATGTACACGCTTGATCGTTTCTGATCGCTTGTTCCGCCTCTTTCCTTGCCTGAACGGGCAGTTCGCGAGGCCGATCGCGCCGCGGCCCCTCGGCGGGACAACCGGTCCGCACGGATGAATGACGCCGGGCCCGGCCCTGCATAGACTCGGGCGCCAGCCGTCCCGACGAGCCGAGGAGCCCCCGCATGCCCACACCCCCTCCCAGCCTCAGCGCCGGCCCCTCGGACACGCCCCTGCTGGAGGAGACCATCGGCGCGGCCCTGGACCGCGCCGTCCGCTCCTTCCCCGACCGGGAGGCCCTGGTCGACCTGCCCACCGGCCGCCGCTGGACGTACCGCGACCTCGCCGCCGAGGTCGACCGGGTCGCCGCCGCGCTGCTCACCCTCGGCGTCGAACGCGGCGACCGGGTCGGGATCTGGGCCCCGAACTGCGCGGAGTGGGTGTTCGTCCAGTACGCCACCGCCCGCATCGGCGCCGTCCTGGTGACCGTCAACCCCGGCTACCGCACCCACGAACTCGAGTACGTGCTCCGGCAGTCGGGCATCCGCACGATCGTCGCCGCGCCCTCGTTCAAGACCTCCGACTACGCGGCCATGCTCGCCGAGGCCGCTCCGCGCTGCCCCGGCCTCCGGGACGTCCTGCTGATCGGCTCCGCCGCCTGGGACGAGCTGCTCACCACCGCCGCCACCGCGCCCGCCGACCTGGCCGCGATCGGCGCCGGACTCGCCCCGGACGACCCGATCAACATCCAGTACACCTCGGGCACCACCGGCTTCCCGAAGGGCGCCACCCTCTCCCACCGCAACATCCTCAACAACGGCTTCTTCGTCGGCGAGCTGTGCGGCTACTCCGAACACGACCGCATCTGCGTGCCGGTGCCCTTCTACCACTGCTTCGGCATGGTCATGGGCAACCTCGCCGCCCTCTCGCACGGCGCCTGCGTGGTCATCCCGGCCCCCGGCTTCGACCCCGTCAGCACCCTGCGCGCCGTGGCCGCCGAACGCTGCACCTCGCTCTACGGCGTGCCCACCATGTTCATCGCCGAACTCAACGACCCCTCCTTCGCCGACCACGACCTCTCCAGCCTGCGCACCGGGATCATGGCGGGATCGCCCTGCCCGACCGAGGTGATGAAGGAGGTCGTCGACCGGATGGGCATGCGCGACGTCTCGATCTGCTACGGCATGACCGAGACCTCCCCGGTCTCCACCCAGACCCGCGCCGACGACCCGCTGGAACGCCGCGTCTCCACCGTCGGCCGGGTCGGGCCGCACCTGGAGGTGAAGGTGGTCGACCCCGACACCGGCCACACCGTCCCGCGCGGCACCACCGGCGAACTCTGCACCCGCGGCTACTCGGTGATGCTCGGCTACTGGGACCAGCCCGACCGCACGGCCGAGGTGGTCGACGCCGACGGCTGGATGCACACCGGCGACCTCGCGGTGATGGACGAGGACGGCTACCTCAGCATCACCGGCCGCAGCAAGGACATGGTCATCCGCGGCGGCGAGAACATCTACCCCCGCGAGGTCGAGGAGTTCCTCCACACCCACCCCGACATCCTGGACGCCCAGGTCATCGGCGTCCCCGACGCCAAGTACGGCGAGGAACTGATGGCCTGGATCCGCCTCCGCCCCGGCGCCCCCGAGCTCACCGCCGACACGCTCCGCGCGTTCTGCACCGGCCGCATCGCCCACTACAAGGTCCCCCGCTACGTCCACCTCGTCGACGACTTCCCCATGACCGTCACCGGCAAGGTCCGCAAGGTCGAGATGCGCGAAGCCGCCCTCACCATCCTCGGCCTCTGACCCCACCCGGGGCGCCCGGATCACCCCCGGGCGCCCCGCCCCGGTGACGACGGCCGGTCGTGCTGCCGGAGCCACGTCTCGCGGGTGACGGCGTACTCCACGTCGCCGTGTTCGGCTCCCTCGACGGGATCGGGCCACTCCTCGAAGAAGGTGCGGACGAAGGACAGACCGGCCTTCTCCATGACCCGTCTGGAGGCGGTGTTGACCGTCATCGTGGTGGCGGCGATCCGGTCCACCCCCAGGGCGCCGAACGCGTGGCGCACCAGCGCCCGCGCGCCCTCGGTGGCGTAGCCCAGACCCCAGACGGACGGCAGCATCCGGTAGCCCAGCTCCGTCCCGCCGTCCAGGCCGACACTGGTCGCGGGCCGCAGCGAGACCCACCCCACGAACGTCCCGGAGGACTTCTCCACGGCGGCGAAGCAGCCCTGACCGTCGGGGAGTTCGTCGTACTCGCGCAGGATGTGCGGAAGCTGCCGCCGCTCGACGACGGCCCTGGACACGGGGCGGCCGTCGTCGATGTGCCGCATGACGTCGGGGTGTCCGTGCAGGGCGGCCAGGGCGTCGACGTCCGCTTCGGTGAAGCGCCGGAGCGTCATCCGCTCGGTTTCCAGGTAGGTCTCCACGGCGGTGATTCGAGCAGGACGCCCGCCGCGCGGCAACCGCTTTTCGCCCCGCGCGCGGTAACGCGGTGCCGAAGGCGACCGGGGGACGAGGCGGCCTGGCGGCCGTCGCGGGTGCCGACGTGGACGCGGCCGCCGTCGGCGGCGGGGACCACGAACGTGGCGGCGGGTGCCCGGAGGCGCGTAGGAGCCGAGGCCCGCACACACCGCGTCGCGCCGTTGAGCAGCACCTGACCGCGTTGTCCGCCCGGCGCGGTCCTCGGGTTCCCGGGCGGCGTGCCATGATCAGGACTGGTGTGCCAGGAGTGGCGACGAGGGGGAGTCGACATGGTTTTCCGGACGACGAGCGGTCCTGTGCGGGGTGGCGGGTGCGTCGACGGCGTCACCGCCGTGCTCGGCGTGCCCTACGCCGCCGCGCCCTTCGGTGCCCGTCGTTTCCGGGAGCCGCAGCCGGCGCCGGCCTGGGACGAGGTCCGGGACTGCACGGCCTTCGGCCCGATCGCCCCGCAGTCGGCGCGGCTTCCGGGGGCGCCGGTGTGGCGGCCCGGTGACGAGGACGTCCTCACCGTCAACGTGTGGGCGCCCGAGCGTGCGGAGGAGGGCGGGCTGCCGGTGTTCTTCTGGCTCCACGGCGGCGCCCACACCTTCGGCTCCTCCGCCCAGCCCGACTTCGACGGGACGGCCCTGGCCCGCGCCGGACTGGTCGTGGTCAGCTGCAACTTCCGGGTGGGCTTCGAGGGCTTCGGCCATGTGCCCGGCTTCCCCGACAACCGGGGACTGCTGGACCAGGTCGCCGCGCTGCGCTGGGTCCGGGAGAACATCGCGGCCTTCGGCGGCGACCCCGGCAACGTCACCGTCGCCGGACACTCCTCCGGAGGCGGATCGGTGGCCTGTCTGATGGTCATGCCGCGGGCACGGGCGCTGTTCCGGCGGGCCGTCGCCCACAGTGTGCCCAGCCTCCACCACACGGTCGAACTCGCCGCGGCGGTGACCGAGCGGATCGCGGCGGTGGCCGGCGTGGCACCGATCGCGGAAGGGCTGCTGTCCGCCCCGCCCGAGGCCCTGGTGGCCGCCGCCGACAAGGTCGCCGCGCAGTGCGCGAGCGACCCGGTGGCGGCGATCCACGCCTTCTCCCCGGTGCTCTTCCAGCCCGTCATCGACGGCGAGGTGCTGCCCGCCGACCCGCTCCGGGCGCTCGCCGCCGGCACGGCGGCGGACGTGGACCTGCTGGTGTGCCACGCCGTGGAGGAGGCCTGGTTCCTCCACACGGTGGGCGCGGTGCGCGAGGTCACCACCGAGCCGGAACTGGCGGACCTCGCCGAGGCCCTGGACCTCCCGGCCCACCTTCTCGACGGCTACCGCGCGTCGATGCCGGACGCCCCGGTGCTCGACCGCTACCTCGCGATCCTCGGCGCGGCGCAGTTCGGCGAGTACACCACCCGCCTTGCCGAGCACCACGCGAGGGCCGGCGGCCGGGCGCACCTGGCCCGCTTCGCCCGCAGGCGCGACGCCGCCAGGCCCTGGCACACCGCCGACATCCCGTTCGCCTTCGGCAACCTGGACGCCGTCGGCGCCGACTTCCTCATCGGTGGCACGCCCGACGGGCACGACCGGGCCCTGTCCCACCGCATGCTCCGCTCCTGGGCCGACTTCGCGGCCACCGGCGACCCCGGCTGGCCGGCGCTCACCACCGACGCCACACCGGTCAAGTCCTGGGCCGTCCCCGCCGACCACCTGACCGACGACGACCGGGGCGGGCTGCGCGCCCTCTGGCGGGACGTCGGATTCGGCCCGCTACGCCCCGCTCACTGACCCGGCCCTCCCCGCGTGCCCGTCGAGGAACCGGGCGACGCCGGCCGACCGTCGTACCGGGCATGGCCACGGTCCTCGTTGTCGGTTTCGATCCGCACGCCGTCCCCGGCATGGACGGCGACGGCCTGCGGGCCGTTCTCGACGCCGAACCCGCCCGCTTCGCCACCCACGGCATCGACGCCGCGATGACCCTGGTCGCCCCGGACGGGACCGCCGAGCCGGCGATCGTCGCCGCGCTCGGCTCCCGCCCCTGGGACGTCGTCGTCATCGGAGGCGGCATCCGCAAGCCGGAGCCGGCGCTGCCCTTCTTCGAACGCGTCGTCAACCTCGTCCGCCGCCACGCGCCCGAGGCCGCGATCGCCTTCCACACCGGCGGCGCCGACAGCGTCGAAGCCGCCCGGCGGTGGCTGGAACAGGACGTCGATCGGGCCGACCTCCGGTGAGCCGGCCGCCCGGCCCGGGCCGCCTGCGACCGGCCGATGCCCGGGCCACCGGTCCGCGCTGACGTCGTCCGCCACCGCCGGAGGCCGGCCGTCCCGGTGAGCCTCACGGGGACGGCCGGCCTCCGGACCGGGTTCCGGACAACGGCTACGCGGTGCCGAAGGCGACCAGGTGGCCGTCGCGGGTGCCGACGTAGACGCGGCCGCCGTCGGTGGCGGGGACCACGAACTTGGCGGCGGTGCCGATCGGGAAGGAGCGCCGCAGGTGCATGGTGCCGTTGACCGGGACGGCGTCGTAGACGCGGAGCTCACCGCCGGCGCCGTTGGGGCCGGAGCCGGACCAGACGGCCCAGACCAGTGCCGAGCCGCCCGCCGTGCCGTTGGACGTCACGACGGGGGAGCCGGAGCCGTAGCCGAAGCCCTCGTTGCTGGTGCCGACGCTGCTCAGGGTCGGCACGCCGGCGGCGTTCACCGAGAACTTCAGCGCCCGCAGCGGTGAGCGGCCGTTGCCGGTGTCGGTGGACACGGTGTACACGTAGCCGCCGCCACCGCCCCAGACGGCGGGGTGGCCCCAGACGCCCTCGAACGGCCCGGCCATGCTCACCGGGTTGTCGGTGCCGTTGGGGCCCTGGCCCATGCCGCCGAGGTTGTCGCGGTCGAGCAGGAAGACCCGGCCGTCCTTGCCGACCTGGACCAGCAGGTGCGGGTGGGCGGTGGTCCCGAAGCCGTTCGGCAGGGCGACCGGGCCGCCCGAGCCGAGGTCGCTGTCGTTGGTGTCCAGGGTGCGGTTGTTGGTCGGGCTGAAGAAGTCCCGGGCGGAGAGGCTGCCGTCGCTGTTCACGCCGAGGCGCACCACCGACTCGCCGAGGTGGCCCGGCGGGCGGTTGCCGGGGCCCTGGCTCGGCGAGGCGCCGGTGCCGGCGCCGTTGCCGGTGCTGACGAAGATCCGGCCGGAGCCGTCGGAGACCAGGCCGCCGCCGGCCTGCCAGATGCCGGCCTCCTGGCTGTCGGAGCCGGACTCGGTGGACCACAGGGTGAGCTTGCGGGTGCCGACGTTCACGCCGACGACCTGGCCGACGTAGGGGCCGGAGTCGCAGTAGGAGGCGAAGCCCGCGTACACGGCGCCGTTGAGCAGCAGCAGGCCGGGGCGCTGGGCGGCGGTGAAGGGGTTGAACGGGTGACCGGGGCTGTTGGTCGGCGTGCCCTGGATGGTGACCGGCCAGCCGGTCCGCTCGGCGCCGGTGGAGGCGCTCATCGCGTGGACGTACCAGTGCGGGTGCTGGACGTCCGGCCCGTCGTTGACCTTGCTGGTGAGGTAGACGGTGTTGGAGGAGGGGTCGTACACCGGGGTGGAGGTGATCCCGGTGTACGCGGCGGGGTCGTTGCAGTGGACGGAGGAGGTGGGCCAGGCCGGTCCGAGCTGGCGGGTCCAGTTGGTCTTCCCGGTGACGGCGTCGATGCCGTAGACGTAGTTGTTCTCGGTGGCGACGACCACGTTCGTGCCGGTGACCAGCGGCTGGGCGAGCACCGCGCCGTTCACCGGGGTGGACCAGCGGCGCCCGAAGTTCGCGGAGGAGACCTGGGACGGTGACAGGTTCGGCTCGTTGGAGTCCCACCCGGTGCGCTTGTTGTTCACCGAGACGGTGGACTCGACGGCCTGGGCCGGGGCGGCGAAGCCGAGCAGCAGCAGACCCGCCGCCGCGGCCGCGCCGGCTCTGAGCCGCAGCCGTCCGCGTCCGCTCCGTCCGCTCCCTCGTCGGTGCGTGGATGTGATGAGTCGCGCCATGTGATCCGCCCTGGTCTCCGGTTGCGTGGACGCTGAGGTCCCGGCCGAGGCCATTGTGGTGACCGGCCGTCAGGTAAGGGCGCGGGCGGCGGGGGCACGACGGGCGGATTCATTCCGGGGGAGCAACCGCGCGCCCGCCGGGCGGGGGCGGGAGGGGCTCGGCGGGGGTCGGACGCGTGGTTCAAGAGGTGAAGCCGTCTGTCGCTGCACGGAGTTCATCGCTTCACCTCTTGACCGTTGCCTGCCAGGGCGGGACAGTGTGTCGAGCCGACTGAGAGCGCTCTCACGTCGCCCCGGGCCTCCCGCACGTCCGCCCCCGCATCCGTCCACCCCGGAGGTGCACCACCGTGTCCAGTACCGCGTCGTCCAGTCCCGCGTCGTCCAGTACGACCGCTGTGCCCAGTACCACCGCGCGCACCACCGCCGTGCCCAGAGCCGGCGCCGCCCGCCGGCGGCGTCCGCGCCGGGCCCTGACCACCGTCCTGACGGCCGCCGGCGCGGCCGCCGCGCTCTGCGCCGCACTGCTCGGCCCCACCGCGACGGCCGCCGTCCCGCCCGCCCCCGCCGGCTGGACCACCGTCTGGAGCGACGACTTCGGCGGCGCCGCCGACACCCTGCCGTCCGCCGCCGACTGGATCGTCGACACCGGCACCAGCTACCCGGGCGGCGCCGCCAACTGGGGCACCGGGGAGGTCCAGAGCTACACCGCCGACACCGCCAACCTCCGCCAGGACGGCGCCGGGAACCTGCGCATCACCCCGATCCGGGACGCGAACGGCCACTGGACCTCGGGCCGGATCGAGACCCGCCGCACCGACTTCGAACCGCCCGCCGGCGGCAAGCTCCGGATCGAGTCCCGGATCCAGATGCCGAACGTGACCGGCGCGGCCGCCGCCGGCTACTGGCCCGCCTTCTGGACGCTCGGCGCGCCGTACCGGGGCAACTACTGGAACTGGCCGTCCATCGGCGAGTTCGACCTGATGGAGAACGTGAACGGCGTGAACCAGGTCTGGGGCACGCTGCACTGCGGCGCCAACCCGGGCGGCCCGTGCAACGAGACCTCCGGGCTCGGCGCCGTCCACGCCTGCCCGGGCTCCGCCTGCCAGGGCAACTTCCACACGTACGCCCTGGAGTGGGACCGCAGCGTCAGCCCGCAGCAGCTGCGCTGGTACGTGGACGGCGTGCAGTTCCACTCCGTCACCTCGGCCCAGATGGACGCCGCCACCTGGAGCGCCGCCACCGGGCACGGGCACTTCATCCTGCTGAACGTGGCGATGGGCGGGGCCTTCCCCGACCCGGTCGCGGGATACCGGACACCCACCGCCGCCACCGCCTCCGGCGTGCCGATGCTGGTCGACTACGTCGCGGTCCGCAGCTCCGGCGGCACGACGACCCAGCCGCCCACCACCCCGCCGCCGACCACCCCGCCGCCCGGTGGCAACGGCAGCGCCTACGCCACCGTCCAGGCCGAGGCCTACAGCGCGCAGTCGGGGACGGCGCTGGAGGGCACCACCGACACCGGCGGCGGCCAGAACCTCGCCGCGCTGGCCAACGGGGACTGGGCGCTCTACCGGGGCCTCGACTTCGGCGGCACTCCGGCGCGGCAGTTCAAGGCCCGGGTGGCCTCGGGTGCGGCCGGCGGGGTGAGCGGACTGGTGGAGGTCCGGCTAGACAGCCCGACCAGCGCCCCGGTCGGCTCGTTCGCCATCGCCAACACCGGCGGCTGGCAGAGCTGGACGACGGTACCCGCCAACATCAGCGCGGTCACCGGCCGGCACGACGTCTACCTGACCTTCACCAGCGGTCAGCCGGCCGACTTCGTCAACGTCAACTGGTTCACCTTCAGCACCACCTGACGCG
>NZ_JBHXTG010000007.1:0-143391 GCF_042677465.1 Kitasatospora sp. NPDC127111 | reverse complement strand
GCCCCAAATCTAACACCCATATGTTTACCCCCCCCCCCCCCCCCCGCGGGGGGGGGGGGGGGGGGGGGGCGGCCCGGCCCCCCCCCCCCCCGCCCCGGGGTGCGCCGCGTGGGGGTTCCCGTCCGCCACCCTGCTGGGAGCGCTCTCAGCACGGCCCCGGCGACCCGCTAGGCTCTGGGGACGAAGCGACGAAGCCCCCGCGAGAGGAGCCCCACGGTGCCGGAGCAGCCGCCGCGCCCCACGGTCGAGGCCGACCCGGCCGGGCCGCGTCCGACGCTGGAGTCGGTCGCCGAGCGGGCCGGGGTGTCGCGGGCCACGGCCTCGCGGGTGGTGAACGGCGGTGCGGGGGTCCGCGAGGCGCTGCGGCGGAAGGTCGAGCAGGCGGTCGAGGAGCTCGGCTACGTCCCCAACCTGGCCGCCCGCACGCTGGTGACCCGGCGCAACCAGGCCGTCGCCGTGGTGGTGGCCGAGCCCGGCAGCCGGCTCTTCTCCGACCCGTTCTTCGCCCAGCACCTGCGTGGCATCGGCCGCGAACTGTCCGCCGCGGACAACCAGATGGTGCTGATGATGGTCGAGGACCAGCACGACTACGAGCGGGTGGGCCGCTACCTGGCCGGCGGGCACGTGGACGGCGCGCTGCTGTTCTCGCTGCACCAGCCGGACCCGCTGCCGGAGATGGCCCGCCGGTCCGGCCTGCCCTTCGTGGTGGGCGGACGGCCGGGCTGGCCGGGCGCGGAGTCCGACCGCGACCTGGTGTACGTGGACAGCGACAACCGCGGCGGCGCCCGCCTCGCCGTCGGCCACCTGCGGGCACTCGGGCGCACGGCCATCGCCACCATCACCGGGCCGCTCGACCAGACCTCCGCGCTCGACCGCCTGGACGGCTACCGCGACGTGCTGCCCGACGGCGACCCGGCGCTGGTCGCCGAGGGCGACTTCACCCCTGACGGCGGCGGCCGGGCGATGGCCGAACTGCTCGCCCGTCGGCCCGACCTGGACGCGGTCTTCGCCGCCTCCGACGCGATGGCCTCCGGGGCGCTGCGCGTGCTGCGCGAAGCCGGGCGACGCGTGCCGGAGGACGTGGCCGTGGTCGGCTTCGACGACGTGGAGTCGATCGCCGCCTGGACCGAGCCGCCGCTGAGCACGGTGCGCCAGGACATCGAGGAGATGGGCCGGCTGATGGCCCGGCTGCTGCTGCGCCGCCTCGCGGAGGCCGGAGCCGGGGCGCCCGCCGGACCCCCCGCGGCAGGGCCGGGCCGGCGCGCGGGCGGTCCCACCTCGGTGATCACCCCGACCCGGCTGGTCCGGCGCGCCTCGGCCTGAGCGTCCCCTTCAGCCCTGCGTCCACCCTGCCTTCGCCCGTGCCTTCACGCCCTGAACGGTCGGTCGTCGATACGCCGAGATTACGTTCAGGTTTCGACCCCTTGACCGCCCCGCCGGTGCGCGGCACGCTCCTCTCAGCGTTCTGAGAGCGCTCTCAGGAATCTCCAGAGAGCGCTCTCACGCGCCACGGCACCGCACGCACCGCACGCACCGCACGGACAGCACCCTCACCCTCGCCACGAAGCCCACCCGCCCCGCCAGGGAGACCTCATGCGCCGCTCCGCCGCCGTCCTCGGCAGTACCGCCCTCGCCGCCACCCTCCTGCTCACCGCCTGTGGCGGTTCCGCCGGCTCCTCAGGCGCGGCCGCCGACGGCAAGGTGACCATCACCATCGACCTCTTCGGCACCTTCGGCTTCAAGGAGAGCGGCCTCTACGAGGAGTACACGAAGCTCCACCCGAACATCACCGTCAAGCAGACCGACACCCAGGACGAGGGCCAGTACTGGCAGGCCCTGCAGACCAAGCTCGCGGGCGGCGGCGGGCTCGCCGACATCCAGGGCCTGGAGGTCGGCCGGGTGGCGAGCGTGCTGCGGAAGCAGGCGGACAAGTTCACCGACCTGACGACCCTCGGCCTCGGCGCGGTCAACGACGAGCTGGTCCCGTGGAAGGGCGCCGCCGCGAAGACCGCCGACGGCCGGATCCTGGGCGCCGGCACCGACATCGGCCCGGAGGCGATCTGCTTCCGCACCGACCTGTTCAAGGCCGCCGGCCTGCCCACCGACCGCACCGAACTGGCCGCCCGCTGGTCGACCTGGCAGGGCTACCTCGACCTGGGCCGCGAGTACGTCGCCAAGGCCACGCCCGGCAACGTCTGGACCGACAGCGCGGCCGGGATGTTCACCGCCGAGGTCGGCCAGCAGCGGGTCCGCTACGCCGACGAGAGCGGCAAGCCGGTCCACGAGAGCAGCCCGGCCGTCAGGACCGCCTGGACCGACGCCGGCCGACTGGTCGCGGACGGCCTCTCCGCCAAGCTGCCGCAGTGGACCCCGGAGTGGAACAAGGCCTTCAGCACCGGCAAGTTCGCCACCCTCAGCTGCCCGGCCTGGATGCTCGGCTACATCAAGGGCCAGGCGGGTGCGGCCGGCGCCGGCACCTGGGACGTCGCCCCCGGCCCCGGCCGGACCGGCAACTGGGGCGGCTCCTACCTGACCGTGCCCAGGACCGCCAAGCACCCCAAGGAGGCCGCCGAGCTGATCAAGTGGCTCACCGCCAAGGAGCAGCAGACCACCCTGTTCACCAAGCAGGGCTCGTTCCCGTCCTCCACCGGCGCCCAGGCCGCCATCAAGGACGTCACGGACCCGTACTTCAACAACGCGCCGATCGGGCAGATCTTCAGCGAGTCCGCGGCCGCCATGCCGGCCCAGGTTCTCGGGGTGGACGACGGCGTGATCGGCAAGGCCTTCACCGACGCGCTCGGCGAGGTCGAGCGGACCGGCACCGCGCCCGACACCGCCTGGAAGCACGCGACGGACAACATCCGCAAGGCCGACGGCAGCTGACGGCACCCGGCGACCTGGACACCGACGCCCATGGCCCTCACCTCCTCCGCCCGGCTGCCCGCGGCCGGCCCCGCGCCGGCCCGCACCCGCCGCGCCGGGCGGCTCGCCCCCTACGGCTTCCTCGCCCCGTTCTTCGTCCTCTTCGCGGCCTTCGGGCTCTTCCCGCTGCTCTACACGGCCTACGTCTCGCTCCACCGGGTCGAGTTGCAGACCACCGAGCGGATGGACTGGCTCGGCCCGCAGAACTACACCCGCCTGCTGGCCGACCCGTTCTTCTGGAACGCGCTGCGCAACACCTTCACCATCGGCGTGCTCTCCACCGTCCCCCAGCTGCTGATGGCCCTCGGCCTGGCCCACCTGCTCAACCACCGACTGCGCGGCCGCACGTTCTTCCGGGTGGCGATGCTGCTGCCGTACGCGACCTCGGTGGCCGCCGCCACCCTGGTCTTCGCCCAGCTCTTCGGCCGCGACTACGGCCTGATCAACTGGCTGCTGGGCGAGCTGGGCCTCGGCCCGGTGGACTGGCAGGCCGGTACCTGGAGCTCGCAGTTCGGCGTCTCGGCCATCGTCACCTGGCGGTGGACCGGCTACAACGCGCTGATCTACCTGGCCGGCATGCAGGCGATCCCCGGGGAGCTGTACGAGTCGGCGGCCGTCGACGGCGCCTCCAAGTGGCAGCAGTTCCGCCACGTCACGATCCCCGGGCTGCGCCCGACGATCGTGTTCACCGTGGTGGTCTCCACCATCGGCGCCACCCAGCTGTTCGGCGAGCCGCTGCTCTACGAGGGCAACGCCGGCGGCGGGATCTCGCACCAGTACCAGACCCTCGGGCTCTACCTCTACGAGCAGGGCTGGACCTTCTTCCACCTGGGCCGGGCGGCCGCCGTCGCCTGGGTGATGTTCCTGCTGATCGTCGTCCTCGCCCTGCTGAACGCGGCGATCGCCGCCCGACGCAACCGTACGGACCGGTGACCCGTGACCCGTCTTCGACCCGCCCTCCGCCCGACGCCGCCCGCCGGCCGGGCCCTCCGCCCGACGCCGCCCGCCGGCCGGGCCCGCCGCCCGACGCCGCCCGCCGGCCGGTCCCGTCGTATCCCGCTGCCCGGGCCCCGGGCCGGACGCCCCGCGCAGCCCGGCGGCCGCGCCCTCCGTTCCCCGCTGCACGGCGGCCCGCTCGCCCACGCGGTGCTGATCGCCGCGACCGTGGCGTTCGCCTTCCCGTTCTACTGGACGCTGGTGGCGGCCAGCCGGTCCAACGCCGAACTCAGCGCCGCCACCCCCGCCCTGACCCCCGGGCCGAACCTGCTGCACAACCTCGGCGAGGCGCTGCGGCAGGCCGCGATCGGCCGGGCGCTGCTGAACTCGCTGCTGGTCTCGGCCACCGTCACCGCCGGGGTGGTGCTCTCCTCGACCCTCGCCGGCTTCGCCTTCGCCAAGCTGCGCTTCCGCGGCCGCGGGCTGCTGCTGGCGGTCACCGTCGCCACCATGATGATCCCGCCGCAGCTCGGCGTGATCCCGCTGTTCATGCTGATCGTCCGGCTCGACCTGCAGAACACCCTGCCCTCGGTGATCCTGCCCTCGCTGGTCTCCGCGTTCGGGGTGTTCTTCATGCGTCAGTACCTGGTCCAGGCGCTGCCGGACGAACTGGTCGAGGCCGGGCGCGTCGACGGGGCCTCGCTGCTGCGGATCTTCCGCTCGATCGTGCTGCCGGTGGCCCGGCCCGGCATGGCCGTGCTGGGCATGCTGACCTTCATGGCCACCTGGAACGACTTCTTCTGGCCGATCGTCGCCCTCAGCTCGCAGAACCCCACCGTGCAGGTCGCGTTGAAGTCGCTCGGCCAGGGCTACGTGCCCGACCAGTCGGTCGTGATGGCCGGAGCCCTGCTCGGCACGCTCCCCGTCCTGCTCGTGTTCGGCGTGCTCGGCCGCCAGATCGTCGGCGGCATCCTGCAGGGCGCCGTCAAGGGGTGAGCAGGCGGAGCACCGCCGGAACCCGTCAACTCCCCACCCAGGAAGGTCCCATGACCGAGCACACCCCGCCCCTCAGGTTCCCCGCCGGCTTCGTCTGGGGCACCGCCACCGCCGCCTACCAGATCGAGGGCGCGGCCGCCGAGGACGGCCGTACCCCGTCCATCTGGGACACCTTCAGCCGGACACCGGGGAGGGTGCGCAACGGCGACACCGGCGACGTCGCCACCGACCACTACCACCGCTACCCGGCCGACATCGCGCTGATGGCCGAACTCGGCCTGCCCGCCTACCGGTTCTCGCTCGCCTGGCCGCGCATCCAGCCCGGCGGCTCCGGCCCGGCCAACAAGGCCGGCCTCGACTTCTACGACCGGCTGGTCGACGAACTGCTCGCGCACGGCATCGACCCGGTCGCCACCCTCTACCACTGGGACCTGCCGCAGGACCTGGAGACCCCGGCCGGGGGCGGCTCCGCCGCGGGCGGCGGCTGGACGGCCCGCTCCACCGCCCACCGCTTCGCCGAGTACGCCGCCCTGGCCGCCGCCCGCCTCGGCGACCGCATCACCACGTGGACCACCCTCAACGAGCCCTGGTGCAGCGCCTTCCTCGGCTACGGCAGCGGCGTCCACGCCCCCGGCCGGACGGACCCGGCCGCCGCCCTCACCGCCCACCACCACCTGCTGCTCGCCCACGGCCTCGCCGTCGGCGCCCTGCGCGCCGAACTCCCCAGCACCGCGCGGGTCTCGCTCACCCTCAACCTGGCCGCCGTCCGCCCGCTCACCGACCGGCCGGCCGACCGCGAGGCCGCCCGGCGGATCGACGGCCTGGCCAACCGGATCTTCCTGGACCCGGTGTTCCACGGCCGCTACCCGGCCGACGTGCTCGCCGACACCGCCGCGGTCACCGACTGGTCCTTCGTCCGGGACGGCGACCTCACCGAGATCTCCCGGCCCCTCGACGCGCTCGGCCTCAACTACTACTCCCCGACCGTGGTCGCCGCCGACGACCCGGCCGAGCCGCACCCGCACCCGGACGGTGCGAGCGGTCACCCCCGCGAACCGTCCCCCTGGCCCGCCGACCACGGCATCCGCTTCGTCCCGGCCGAGGGCGAACGCACCGCCATGGGCTGGCCGGTGGACGCCGACGGGCTGTACGAACTGCTCACCCGGCTGCGCGACGAACTGCCCGGCCTGCCCCTGCTGGTCACCGAGAACGGCGCCGCGTACGACGACTACAGCGACCCGACCGGCGCCGTCCACGACCCCGAACGGATCGCCTACCTGCACGCCCACCTCACCGCCGTCCACCGCGCGATCGCCGCCGGCGCGCCCGTGCGCGGCTACTTCCTCTGGTCCCTGCTCGACAACTTCGAGTGGGCGTACGGCTACGGCAAGCGCTTCGGCATCGTCCACGTCGACTTCGCCTCGCAGCGCCGCACCCCGAAGGACAGCGCCCGCTGGTACGCCGAGGTGGTCCGCACCGGCACCCTGCCGCCCGGGCCGCCGACGGTGGCATGAGAACCGGAAAGTCACTGGCGCGGCCGGGCCGGCTCGGCCAGGCTGCGGGCATGGACTGGATGCCCCTGCTCTCCACGCTCGCCGGTGCCGGGATCGGCATCGCCGCCACCCTGACCGCCGACCGCAACCGGTGGCGGCGCGAGGAGACCCGGTACGCGCTGGCCGTGCGGCGCGAGGCGTACACCGAGTACGTCTCCGCGCTGAAGGCGGCGGGCGAGGAGATCCGGGCCGTCGCGCTCGGCGACCACCGGACGGACGCGGCCCGCGACGCCGCCGTGCGGGAGGCCTTCCGCAGCACCGGCCTGTACACGGCGAGCGAACGCCTCTGGCTGGTCGGGCCGACCCAGGTCGTGTCGGCCGGCAACGAGGCCTTCCTCAGCCTGCGCAGGCTCCGCGACGCCTACGCCCGCGGCGTGGCCGTCGGCTCCGCCGAGGACGCACCGCTGATCGCCCGGCGGCGGACGGCGATGGCCCGGATGCGCGGCCTGATGCGCGAGGACCTGGGCATCGGGCCACTGGGTTTCGAGTGAGCGGCCCGGCGCTTCCCCGCGGCCCGGTCGCACCGGCTCAGTGGTGGGGCTCGGTGTCGGTGTGGCGGGCGTCCGGGGAGCCGCCCATCATGCGCAGCATGGCGCGGCCGCCGGTGCGGAAGAACCGGACCAGCAGGGCGGCGGCGAGGCCGAGGAAGGCGATGTTGAGGAAGGTGGTGTAGTTCCAGGAGACCCCCTCCATCGGCACCTCGGCCGAGTCCGGGTCGGGGATCAGGCCGAGCGCGCCGAAGGTGAGCTCGACGAAGTACCCGGCCGCGACCATGGCGACGTAGAACGTGACGAGCAGGAAGACCGCCATGCCGCGGCCGTAGTACTTCCGGTAGATGTTGAGGATCGGCAGGATCAGCAGGTCGGCGAAGATGAAGGAGACGACGCCCCCGAAGCTGATGCCCCCGGTCCACAGCACCACGGCGAGCGGCACGTTCCCGATCGAGCAGACGAAGGAGAGCAGTGCCACCACCGGACCGATCAGCGGGCCCCACAGTTTGGCGGCCACCGGGTGGCCCTCGAAGAAGAAGGAGTGCCAGAAGCTTTCGGGCACCCAGGCGGCGATGGCTCCGGCGATCAGCAGGCCGAGCACGAGGTCCCGCAGGATCGCCGCCCACTCCATGACGAAGACGTGTGCCACCGAGGTGTAGCCCTCGCCGGAGAACAGCCGGGCGGCGAAGGAACCGCCGCGCCGCACCGACATGTCCATCGCCGCGTGGCCCTCCATCGAGCCGGCCCGTCCCCGTTCGGCCTGCCCGCGGGCCTCGCGCAGCAGCCGCTCCCGCAGGTACAGCCGGAACAGTACGGCGAGCACCGCGATCATGACCGGCCCGCCGACGAACTCGGCCGCGGTGAACTGCCACCCCATCAGCAGCGCCAGGATGATGCCGAGCTCGACGACCAGGTTGGTGGAGGCGATCTCGAACGCCATGGCGGCGGTGAAGTCCGCGCCCTTGCGGAACAGCGAGCGGGCCAGCGCGACGGCCGCGTAGGAGCAGGACGAGGACGCCGCGCCCAGCCCGGCGGCGCGGACCAGCGTGCGCGGGCGGTCGTCGCCGAGCAGCGAGACGATCGTGGACCTGTGCACCACGGCCTGGACGACGGCCGAGAGGGCGAAGCCGAGGATGAGGGCCCAGGTGATCTCCCAGGTCATCGAGCCGGTGATCGACAGGGCGTGCAGGATCGCGTTCGTCATGCGCCCAGCCTTCCCCCACCCGGCCCCGACCGGCCGCTGACACGCAGACGTGCTCGCCACGTCCGGCGCGATGGTGGGCCGTGACGGCCACCTCCCGTACGAGCCGGTCTCGCCGACGGTCCGGCGGTCGCTCGGCGGGTGGGCGTCGGGGGAGCGCACCCCGCCGCGGCTCACCGCCTCGGGGTGAAGCCGCCCTCGACCAGGTAGAAGTCGGTGGGCGCGGGGAGGGGCGCGACGCACCTGGTGGCGGCCGGCGGCGCCGTCGGGTCGTTGTAGGGCGGGATGCTCCAGCCGACCCGCTGCCGCCCGTTGGCGTCGGTGGAGAAGCTGAAGGCCGTGTCGGGGTGCCAGTCCGGCCGCGCGGTGGGCTGTTCGTGGCCCGGCGGCACGATGAAGGTGAGGGACCGGACGGTCCCGGTGACGGCGGTGGTGCGTCCGTTCTCGGTGACCAGGCAGTCGACGTCGATCTCGATCCGGTTGGTGGAGAACGTGCCGTCCTCGTTGGGGAAGGCGTGCTGGATCGTCGCGTGCCCCCGCGCCCGGGTCGACCCCGGCTCGCTGCCCGCCCGGTGCCGCGAGCGCGCGTCCAGGGCCAGCGTGAGCCGGTCCTGCCCGGCGACGGGGCCGTGCGGGTCCATCCGGGCCCAGCCCCGCAGGCCCGTCTTCGGCCCGGCCGCCGCGGCAGCGGCCGGTGCGGCGGCGACCGACACGGCGGTCAGGACGGCGACACCGGCAAGTATCATACGCATCGTCATGTTCCTTAGCTCATCGGAGGATTCACCTGGTTTCGGCCGTCGTCGGCCGGGTGGCTGCTCCAAAGATCGCACCCGGCGCACCGCCCGTCCTCCGCCGCGGGAAGGGTCCCGCTCACCCGCGCGGGGGAGGAAAGCCCTTGCTGACGTCTTGTCAGGAAGGAGGCGCCGTCTCTACCGTCGAGTAGCGCCACCGGAGGAAGCCCTCCGGTTGGTCCCTCCGGTGAAACCCCTTCCCCAGTCCCCGTGCGCACGCGCGAAGGAGCGGCGATGTCTCACGCCAGGCCCCGGCCGGATTCCCGTCCCACCCGCAACTCCCGCCGTGCCAGGGCCCTCGGCGCCCTCGCCGCCACCACCGTCCTGTCCCTCGCCGCCGCCGCCCCGGCCGGTGCGGCGTCCGAGGCGGCGGCCGTGTCGGCGTCCGAGCGGGCGGAGGGGCTGCGGGAGGTGATGTTCGTGGGCAACAACTGGGACGGCACCGCGGACGTCATCCGCTCCAGCGGCGACTTCGGCCGGATCGGCCGGATCGACGTCATCCCCGACAAGGACCAGCGGCTCACCGAGATCTACCTCAACCCGGTCAAGCTCGCGTACTTCCTGGGCATCCGGCTCGGCCCGGGCGAGGGGCACGACCAGTTCGTCGACGACATGTACTCGACCCCCGACGGGTCCGCGGTGGTCGTCTCCCGCCCGAGCTTCGCCGACGTGGTCTCCCTCGACCTCGCCACCGGCCGGATCAACTGGCGCTTCCCGGTGTCGGGTTACCGCTCCGACCACATGGCGCTCTCCCCGGACGGCACCCGGGTGGCGGTGTCCGCCTCGACGTCGAACACGGTCCACGTGCTCGACGTCCGCACCGGGGCGCAGCTCGGCTCCTTCAGGACCGGCGACAAGCCGCACGAGAACCTCTTCACCGACGGCGGGCGCCGGATCTGGAACATGTCGATCGGCGAGGTCAACACCGCCCTCGACGCCCCGTGGCTGGACTGGACGAAGGGGGACCGCCGGATCACCGTGGTGGACGCCGCGACCTTCGCGCCGGTCAAGGTGATCGACATGCGGGAGCGGCTCGACGCCGCCGGCCGGTCGGACCTGTCCGACGCGATCCGGCCGGCCGCGTTCACCCCCGACGGGTCGACGCTCTACTTCCAGGTGTCCTTCTTCAACGGCGTGGTGGAGTACGACGTCGCCGCCGACCGGATCACCCGGGTCAAGACCCTGCCGAAGAACCCGGCGACCAGCGAGGACCGCACCACCTGGGTCAACGACTCGCGCCACCACGGCCTGTCGATGAGCCCGGCCGGCGACAAGCTGTGCGTCGCGGGCACCATGGACGACTACGCGACGGTGGTCGACCGGGCCACGCTCCAGGAGGGGGAGCTGGTCCCCGCCGTGAAGCCGTACTGGGCCACGGTCAGCGGCGACGGCCGCAGCTGCGTGATCTCCGAGAGCGGCGCCGACCGGGTCACCGCGATCGACTTCGCCACCGGGCGCCGGACCGTCTCGGTCCCGGTCGGCGACCACCCGCAGCGCGTGCGCCTGGGCCGGGTGCCGACCGGTTGGACCGGCCCCTCGGCCGCGCGCTGAGGCGGCCGGTCCTCCGGGCCGGTGGAGCGGGTGTCACCCGGCCCGGTGGACGATGAGGAAGTCGTCGAAGACGTGCCGCCCGGGCCGGCCGTCCACCTCGGCGAGCGCCCGGCGGATGTCGTGCAGCTGGGCGACCGTCATCTGCAGCGGTGGCTCGTCGGGCTGGTAGGTGTAGCGAATCGGGTAGTCCACGCCCGGCTCGGTGGTCATCTCGATGTGGCAGCCGAGCACGTGGCTGACCGGGTGCTCGGCGGCGAAGGCGATCAGCCGGTCGATCGTCGCGACGAAGGCGTCCCAGTCGGCGACGTACAGCCGGCCCGGGTAGACGGTGTCACCGGTGAGCAGGAAGCCGGTGTACGGGTCGTAGTAGGTGATCGCCGCCTCGTGGTGGCCGGGGCCGGCCAGGCAGCTCAGCACCCGGCCGCCGAGGTCCAGTGCGGCGGGCTTGCCCGGGTCGTCGCCCAGGCCGAGGAACGCCCGGACGGTGTCGAGCCCGGCGTCGACCAGCACCGTGTCGGGGCGGTCGGCGAACTGGGCGTCGCCCGCGACGTGGTCGCCGTGCCCGTGGCTGTGCAGGACGAGCAGCTGGTAGCCGGTGCGCGGGTGGCGGGTGAGCCAGTCCGCGACCAGCTCGTCCACGACGCGGCGCAGCGGGAGGTACCCGGGGTCGGCGGTGGCGCCGGTGTCGATCAGGACGGCGCGTTCGTTGCCGAAGAGCAGGAACAGGAACGGCGCCTCGTAGTTGACCGCCATGTTCTGCCGCAGGATGACGGTGTGCTCGTCGTAGTGGTGGACCTGCAGCTCCGGGTCGGTGTTGTGCTTGGCCGACTCCGACCCGTGGATCCAGCGCACGTCGAGGGAGCGCCCGGCGACCTGCGTGTCCGTGAAGTCGACCGGGTTCGGGTCCGGGCTCATGCGCGATGCCGTCCTTGGTTCGTCGGGGTGGTCCCGGCGGTCGGTGCCGCCGGAGGTTGACGATCCGAAAGGTACACGCACCCGTCGGGCGCGTCGCCGCCGCGGCGAGCACGTCATGGGCGCGGACGGGCCGGAACCGCTCACCGACGTCCGCCCGTCATCTCCACGGGGGCGCCGCAGGCTCCACACCCCGTTCCCCCCTTCACCACCGAGGCCCGAGGAGATCCATGGTCGACACCGTCAACTCACTGGCCACCCGCGTTCACGATCTGCTGGTGGCGTTCCTGACCAAGGGGCCCGCCGCGGTGCGGGACGTCACCGCCGGCTTCCACGACGTGGTCGGGCGCGCCACGGCGCTCGGCCCCGACGGCAGGTGGCTCGTCGCCGCGGGCCAGTCGAGCCTCGCCGGCCTGGCCCTCGCCCGCGGACAGGCGGACCAGTGCATCCTGCACTTCGACGCCGCGGTGACCGCCGGCTACAACGACTGCGTGTCGCTCCACATGCCGCACGTCCGTCCGCTGCACCACGATCCCCGTTTCCAGGCCCTGTACCAGCGGATGCGCGTCACCCCGGGCGACCTGGACGAGTTCCACTGGCTGCACCGGGAGATCCAGATCATGTCGAGGGAGGCCCAGGACGCGGCCGTCGACAACATCGGCCGCCTCGACACCGGGGTGTCGGCGCTCCCGCAGGCCCCCATGCCGACCCGCCGACCGGACACCCCCGGCGTCCTGATCACCCGCATCGATCTCGCCGCCGTTCAGACCGCGCTCCAACAGGCCGCGCTGAAGGCGGAGTTCCAGCGCAGCTCCGGCAACACCAGCCTGAGTCTCATCGACGACACGTGGGACCACACCCGTGCCAGGCGCGACGCCTGGCACGCCGACGAGCTGGAATCCCGGCGCCAGCGGGCCGCCGAGGCCCGGGCCTTCGTCGAACGCCCCGGCGTCGGCACCGTGCTCGTCCCCTGCCCGCCGCTGGGCTCGATCGCCTATCCGGCCTGAGGGCTGCCGGACCGGCGCGGTGGCCGGCGGGGCTCCTCCGTCGTCCCGCCGGGGCCGGCCCGCGCGCCGGGCGGCCCGCCGCCGAGGTCACGTGGCGCGCGGGCCGTCAGGTGAGGACTCAGGTCAGCCGCGCCACGGCCAGGGCCAGCGCCCGGTCGAGCGCCTCCTCGGCGTCGCACGGCACATCGGGCCGGACGCCGGTGCCCTCCCAGTTGGTGCCCGAGACCGGGTTGAGCGCGCGGGCGACGGGCACGCTGAGCTCCAGGTGCGGGTGCACCGTCCAGCCCTCGCGGGGGTGCGCGCCGCCCCGGGTGGCCTCCCCGACGACCTCGGCGCGCCCGAGCTGCTGCAGGTCGTAGGCGAGTTCCTCACCCGCGGAGAAGGTGTTCCCGCTCGTCAGCACGTAGAGCGGCTTGCTGCCGCCGAAGCGGGCACCCGGGACGAACGGGGGCGTCCAGGACTGCTCGGCCACCTCCCCCTGCCGCGAGAGCAGGGTGTTGAGGTGCGTGCGGCCGTCGAGCAGGTAGCCGCAGACGAAGGCGACCGTGTCCGGATCGCCACCGAGGTTGCGGCGCAGGTCCAGGATGAGGGCGCGGGCGGGGGCCACCAGGGAGAGCGCCGCGGCCAGCGGCCGCGCCGCCCAGTCCAGTGGGAACATCCTGGACGCGATCTCCAGCACCGCGACACCGTCGTCGAGCAGCTCCACGCGCGGAACACCGCCCAGGGAGGCGTCGAACTCCCTGCGCATCGCGGCGAGTGCCGCCGCGCCCTGCTCCTGCGGCACGGGCACGGCGTGGTACTTGAGGGCCAGGTGGAGGTCGCCGTTGACGGACCGCAGGTCCGCGGTGACCGCTTCGGCCAACTCCTCGGCGGATCCGGTCCGGTAGGAGCCCTCGGCACTCCGGCGCCGCACCAGGGCCGCCAGTTCCCGGGCGGCGTCGGGGAAGACGTAGTTCTCGCGGACCAGGTCGGCGATCGACTCGACGACGGCGACGGCGTCCAGCGCCGGTGACGAGGTGGTGGAAGTCATGGGAGGGAGTAGACCAGCGGCTTGCCAAAGCGTCAACCGTACTTAACGCTTGACGGGGTGAGCCACCAACCTGACGAGGGCGTCCAGCGGATCAGCACGCCCCTGCAGCACACCGCACTCGCCCACCCCCTGCGCCAGCGCCTGCTCTTCGCCCTGAGCGGCCGGCCGTCGACGATCAGCCGGCTCGCCGCGCAGCTGGGGGTGAACAAGGGCAGCGTCTCCCACCACCTCAGGGTGCTGTGCGAGGCGGGGCTGGTCCAGGGCGCGGGAACGCGACGGGTGCGCGGCGGCACCGAGAAGTACTACCGGCGGACCGCCGAGCGACTCCTCGTCGCCGAACCGCAGGCCGAGGGCACGGCCGCGCTGCTCGGCGCCGTCGCCCAGGAGCTGGACCGCTCACCCGCCGACCACCTCCTGACGGTGCGCCACCTCCGGCTCGGCCCTGCCAAGGCGGCACGGCTCGCCGAGGCGCTGGCCGAACTGGTCGACGGGGCGGAGGAGGATCCGGAGGGCGAGCCGGTGCACGGCCTCCTGGTCACGCTCTACCAGCAGGCCGGGGCGTAGCGTCGGTCCGCTGGAGCCGCCGGCGGACCGGAAGCGGCCGTGAGCTTGTTAGCTACTTAGCGAAGATGCTAAATATGAGGCATGACAGCAGCGCAGGACGAGGCGGGCGTCTTCCGCGCCCTCGCCGACCCGACCAGGCGGCAGATCCTCGAGGACCTCAGGGGCGGTGAGCTCGCGGCCGGCGAGATCGGGGCCCGGTTCTCGATCAGCGCGCCCTCCATCTCACGCCACCTCGGCGTGCTCAAGGGCGCCGGGCTGGTGACCGAACGCCGGGACGGCAACCGGATCCTCTACTCGCTCGTCGAGGAACGCCTCGCGACCAGCGTCGGCCGCTTCCTCAGCGCGGTCTGCCCCGAGCAGATCGTGCTCCGCCACACCAGATGGCGCCCGGGGGCGCAGCAGGAGGGGTCGTGATCCAGCCACAACTGGCCAGCGTCATCGAACGGCGGCTGCTGGTGAACTACCGGGTGGACCCGGACGCGATCGCCCGGCTGCTGCCCGGGCCGCTGCGCCCGCAGCTGGTGCGCGGCCACGCGGTCGCGGGCATCTGCCTGCTGCGGCTGGGCGCCGTCCGGCCGGCCTGGGCGCCGCGGGCGCTCGGGCTGCGGAGCGAGAACGCGGCGCACCGGATCGCCGTCGAGTGGGACGGGCCGGACGGCGTGGAGACCGGCGTCTACATCCCGCGGCGCGACACCTCGTCACCGGTCAACGCCTGGGCCGGAGGCCGGGTCTTCCCCGGCGAGTACGGCCGCGCCGACTTCGCCGTGCACGAGACCGCCGACCGCCTGCAGGTCGCCTTCGCGAGCCGGGACGGCGACGCCCGGGTGGACGTCACCGTCGACCTCGCCGACGAACTGCGCGGCAGCGGTCTCTTCGCGGACCTCGCCGAGGGCTCCCGGTTCTTCCGCGGCGGCGCGAAGGGCTACTCGGCCACCGGGGCGGGCGACCAGCTGGACGGCATGGAGCTGCGGACGGACGCCTGGCGGGTGGAGGCGGGCCGGATCCGCTCCGCCGCCTCGTCCTTCTTCGACGACCCGGACCGCTTCCCGCCCGGGAGCGCGACCCTCGACTGCGCGCTGGTGATGCGCAACGTCCCGGTGGACTGGCGGCCGCTCCCGGCCATGGCCGCCGCCTGAGCCGTGCGCCCGAGCCGTGGCGCCCCCGCTGCGCGGGGGAGCGGTGCGGGGGGAGCGGTACGGGGCAGCCGCCCGGCGGGCAGACCCGGCCCGGTGGGCCCGACGGCTCCGCCGCCGGTCCCGTGGCAGGGCCACCCGGTCGGCGGCGGCCGGCTCCGTCGCTCGGGTGGCGCCCGCCGTCGGCGAGGGGTGGTTCCGCCGCCGGCGGGGTGCTCCTCCGCCGCCGCGTCACCCCGCCGGGCGCCCGGCCCACCGGTACACCGTGACCCCGCCGCCGGCCGCCGCCACCTCGTACCCGGCCGCCGGCAGTGCGGCCTGCGCCGCCAGCTGCTCGGGCTCGGGCACCGGGAAGTCGCCCGGCCGGTCCGTCACCGCCACCCACCGGGCCTCCGGGCGCCGGACCGTGGGCCCGGCCGACGCGACGGCGTCCGGCGTGCTGAGGTACGGGAACAGCGAGACCGTGCACCGGTGGGTGAGCTGGGCGGCCAGCCGGTTGGCGGCGGCCACCGTCGCGCCGTCCGGGATCACCGCGAGCACCTGCCGGGCGGTCCGCACGTCCGGCCCCGGCCCGGAGAGGGACGGCACCGGTGCGACGGCCAGGGCGAAGGCCAGCGCCGCCGCGGGCACCCCCCGGGCCGCGTACCGCAGCACCCGCGCGGCGCCGGCCGGCCGCTCCTGCCCGCCGGCCCCCCGCCCGTCCGCGGCGCGGTCGCGCCCGCCCGCCAGCCGGTGCAGGCCGTCCGCCAGGGCCACGAAGAGCACCGGCATCAGCACCGCGTTGTAGTGGTACCCGGTGTCCCAGTACGTCGGGCTCGGCGTCCAGAACCGGCCCGCCAGCGGCAGCACCAGCAGCAGGCACAACGGCGAGCGCAGCGCCACGAAGACGGTCGGCGCGAGCAGCGCCGCGACGGTGTGCCACTTGACCGCGGGCAGCAGCAGCCGGGTCACCGGATCGCCGTGCCAGGCGCCGTTCGCGCCGTAGGCGTACACCCCCTCCGGGTTCATGGCCGGCACCACCACCAGCACCGCCAGCAGCGTCGCCGCGACCGCCGCCAGCACCGTCGCCGCGCCCAGCCGGCGCCGGCCGCGCCACCAGACGTACAGGCCGATCCCGGCCACGACCAGCCCCTGGTCCTCCTTCACCAGCAGCAGCGGCAGCGCCCAGCCGACCGCCGCCCGGTACCGGCCGCGGGCCAGCGCCGCCACCGCGCCCGCGACCAACGGAACGGCCAGCGCCACCTCGTGGAAGTCGAACGTGCTCGCCCGCCAGAGCCCCCAGGACAGTCCGTAGGCCGATCCCACGGCCAACCCGCGTATCCGGCCGAGCAGTTCCACGGCCAGCCCGGTGACCGGCACGCAGGAGAGCGCGAGCAGCAGGGACTGGACCACCAGCAGCGTGGTGGCACCCGGGAAAATCCGGTAGAACGGCGCCAGCGCCGCCAGCAGCGGGCTGAAATGGTCGCCGAGCAACGGGAATCCGCTCCCCTTCAGCGTGGCCACCGGGGCCGCTTGAAGTGCGGCGTAACCGCGCACCCCCTGCTCGAAGATCCCCAGGTCGAAGCCGGTCGACTCCATCCGCCAGTGCCGGGGCACCGACAGCAGCAGGGCGTACCCGCCGACCGGCAGGACGGGAATCCAGGAAAGCGCTCGGGGAGAAAGTCGGAATCGTTCACTCATCACCTGCTGGACGCTAGGAAATCCCCGCTGAAGGAATTCTGAACGAACCTGAGGATCCGTTCAGGAAGGACCTTCCCGGCACATCGGTCAACCGGATTGTGGGCGGCGCGAATTGACTTATCCTGAGCCGATGCGCCTGTTGATGGTCGAAGACGAGGAGCGGCTCGCGCAGTCGCTGAGCCAGGGCCTGCGGGCGGAGGGCTACGCGGTCGACGTGGTCGGCGACGGCCTGCTCGGCCTGGAACAGGCCCGGGCCGGCGACTACGCCGCCATCGTGCTCGACCTGATGCTGCCCGGCCTCAACGGCTTCCGGGTCTGCGAGGCACTGCGCCGCGAGGCCAACCCCGTCCCGATCCTCATGCTCACCGCCAAGAACGGCGAGTACGACGAGGCCGAGGCGCTCGACTGCGGAGCGGACGACTTCCTCAGCAAGCCCTTCTCCTACGTCGTCCTCACCGCCCGGCTGCGCGCCCTGCTGCGCCGCAGCGGCACCGCCCGCCCGCCCGTACTGGCCCTCGCCGACCTGCGGCTCGACCCGGCCGCCCGCCGCTGCGCCGTCGGCGACGGCGAACTGCGCCTGACCGTCAAGGAGTTCGGCGTCCTGGAATGCCTGCTCCGGCGCCCCGGCCAGGCGGTGCCGAAGACCGAGATCCTGGACGCCGTCTGGGACTCGGCGTTCCGCGGCGACGTCAACATCGTCGAGGTCTACATCGCGGCGCTGCGCCGCAAGCTGGACCGGGCCGGGGCGCACTGCCTGATCGAGACCGTCCGCGGCATCGGCTACCGGCTGGCGGCACCCGGTGCGCACTGACCCGCTCGTACAGCCGTTCGGTGCGTACCGCTCCTGGCGCTCGTGGCGCCCCGGCATCCGGCTGCGGGCGGCCCTGGCGGCACTCCTCGCCTCGGCGGTGGCCTTCGGCTTCGCCGCCGTCTGGGCCGGCGACACCGTGAAGGAGGAGCTGGAGTACGCGGCCGTGACCCGCGCCGGGCTCATGGTGCAGAACGTCGCGCACAAGGTCCCGGACGGCCCCGACGAGCGCTTCCAGGACACCGCCTACGCCGTGATGGCCGAGGACGGCCGCTGGCTGCGCTCCCACTCGCTGTCCGACGCGTTCCACGCCGAGGCCCCGCGCCTCGGCCTGCTGCCGATCGACCCGGGGGCCGCCAGGCGGAGCCGGATCGAGGGCGAGCTGACGTCGCCGCACTGCTGCGAATCCGTCGACGAGGTCGCGGTCCGCCTCCCGTCCGACGTCGTCCCGAGCCTGGGATCCTGGCTCCTCAGGGGCCACACCGTCCGCTTCTACCGCACCCTCGCCGGCCCGTTCACCAGTGACCAGCTGGCCAAGTACTCCGGCGTCACCGGTCTGCCACCGCAGTGGCTCACCGTCGTCGTGCTGATCGACACCCAGGAGGCCGAGCAGACCGCCGCCACCGTCACCTGGGTCCTCGGCGTCTTCCTGACCCCCGGCGCCTCGCTCTTCGTCACACTCACCGCCTGGCTGGTCACCGGCCTCGCGCTGCGCCCGGTCGAGTCGATCCGGCGCGGGATGGCCCGGATCGGCGCCGGTGCGTTCCACGAACGCGTCCCGGTACCGCCCTCGCGGGACACCGTCGCCCGGCTCGCCCTCACCACCAACACCACGCTCGACCGGCTGGAACGCGCGCTGGCCGAGCAACGCCGGCTGGTCGCCGACGCCTCGCACGAACTGCGCAGCCCGCTGGCCGCGCTGCGCAGCACCCTGGAGGTCCCGCTCGCCCACCCGGCGCGGGCGGACTGGCCCGCGGTGGTGGCCGGGGCGCTGACCGACACCGAACGCCTCCAGGACCTCGCCGACGACCTGCTGCTGCTCGCCCGCACCCAGGAGGCCGCCACGGGCGGCGCCGCGGAGGGCACCGTCGACCTGCACGATCTGATCACCGAGCAGCTCGCCGAGCGCGGCCACACCGATCCGGGCCTCACCTTCCGCTTCGAACCCTTGGAGGGCCTGGCCGAGGACACCGAGGTGGTGGTGCCCGGCCGGGAGGTCCTGGTCGGCCGGATCCTGCGCAACCTGCTGGACAACGCCGCCCGCCACGCCGACGAGACCGTCACCGTCCGGCTCGGCGCCGCCGGCGGCTGGGCCCGGCTGGAAGTGGACGACGACGGCCTCGGCATCCCCGCCGGGGACCGCGAGCGCGTCTTCGACCGCTTCGTCCGCCTGGACACCGCCCGCAACCGCGCCACCGGCGGGGCGGGCCTCGGCCTCGCGCTGGTCCGCACCATCGCCACGTCGCTCGGCGGCACCGCGACCGCCGAGCGCCCGCCGTACGGCTACGGCGCCCACCTGGTGGTCCGCCTGCCCCTGGCCGACGGCTGACGTCGGCGGGTGACGTCGCCGGGTGAGGCCTGACAACCGACGTGGGCGGCTGACGCCGGCGGCCCGGGAGGAGCCGCCGCCGCGCGGGAACGCGGATGATCCGTGGTCACATGATCAGCTATATTCGCCGCGCGGCCCGCGGGGGAGCGGCCGCGTCCGCCGACCTCCCGGGAACCCAGCCACCGTGTCGCAGCCACTCGACGCTCCGTCGTCCGCCGTCCCCGCGCCCCAGCCGCCGAACGCCGCCGATCCCTTCGCGCCGCCGCCACCACCGGCCGGTCCGGCGCCGTACGGACCCGACGCCCACGGCTGGCCGCCGCCGGGGGTCGCCGGGCGTCCGGAGGCGAAGCCGCTGAGCCGGCTCGCCGTCACCTCGCTCACGCTCGGCGTGCTCGGGTTCGTCCCGCCGCTGTCCCTGCTGTCGATGGGGTTCTCCATCGGCGCCTTCAGCCGGATCGCGCGCCGCGGCCAGCGCGGCTTCGGGCTCGCCGCCGCGGGGCTCGTCCTCTCCTGGTTCTGGATGATCATCGCCGTCGTCGTCGCGGTGCTGCTCGCCTTCGCCTTCCAGGCGCTCTCGTCCGGCCCGGAACGCGGCCCGGACGGCCGCCCGAAGCACGCCGGGCGGGCCGGCCCGTGGTACCTCAAGGAGGGCGACTGCGCCGCCGACCACGCGGGCGCGCGGAACGACGACGGGCCGGACTACCAGGTCGTCCCGTGCGACCAGCCGCACCGGTACGAGGTGTTCGCGGTCGTCCACGTCCCCGGTGGCCTCGCCTACCCCGGCGAGACCACCGTCGCCCAGGAGACCGAGCGCCTCTGCCAGGGGCGGCAGGGCGAGACCCGACGGCCGCCCGGCGCCATGGTCGGCACCTTCTACCCGTCGGCCGTCGGCTGGTGGCTGATCGGCGACCACGACGCGCTCTGCTACTACAGCGCGCCCACCCCCTGGACCGGCTCGGCCGAGCCGGCCGCCGCGACCGGCAACGCGACGGCGGTCTGACCGCCGCGGCACGTGCCCGACCGGGAACGCGACCCCGGGGTCGGCCCCGGGCAGCCGCTCGGCGCGGACGGTCTGTCAGACGAGCCCGGCGCCCCACGCGCGGGCCCGGTCGAGTTCGCCCTGCCGCAGCGGGCCGTCGGCGTCCTCGACGATGAACCCCTCGGGTTCGGTGACGACGTCGTAGTGGTGGTGGGCGAGCCGCTTGGCGATGCCGTCCGCGGCCCCGCCGCTCATCCGCATGTCGGCGCGGGTGTCGAAGGCCGCCGCGTGGGTGCCGGGCTCGGTCTTCGGGAGCGTGTGGAACCAGGAACGCAGGCCGGGGCCCTCGGCGGTCTCGCGGGCCTCGCGGGCGGCGTCCTCGTGGCCCTCCTTCTTCGCCTCGGCCATGGCGGCCATCCGGCGGCTGGCACCCGAGGACATGCCGTGCATGTGGGTCGGCCCGCCGACGACCAGCAGGTCGGCCGTGCGGGTGACCTCCGTGTCGGCCCGGGCCACGGGCAGGCAGTCGACCGACGCCTCCGGATCGGCCTGGTGGACGCCCTCGGCGATGGCCTCGGCGATCTCGCGGGTGTTGCCGTACAGGCTCTCGTACACGATGACGGTGTGCATCGATCTCACCTCTCGCTCGCTTCTCGGCACCAATCTGGATCCACGGGGTGGGCCGGCGCGCGGGCCGTTCGGCCCCGGCCGGGTGGCCGACCGGCCTTCGGACGGCCTCAGTCGTACGAGACGACCGCGACCGGGCACCGCACGTGGTGGATCGTGGCGTGCGCCACCGGCCCGAGGTGGGCGCCGAGCGGTGCGCGCCGGACCCGGCGGCCCACCACCACGAGGCCGGCGCCGTCGGCGGCGTCGACGACGGCGGCCGCGGCGTGGCCGTGCACGAGTTCCGCGTCCACCGCGACCCGGGGGTAGCGCGACCGCCAGGGGGACAGCGCGTCCGTCAGCTGACTCCGCTCGACGGCGGACAGCTCCTCGTCGATGCTGCCGATCGCGGCGAACGCCATGTACTCGCTGCCGGTCGGCGGCATCCAGGCGTGCACCACCCGGAGCGGCACCGAGCGCAGCCGGGCGGCCTCGAAGGCGAAGCCGATGACCTCGTCGCAGGCGTGCCGGAGGTCGAGGGCGAGGACGACGTCGCCCTCGGCCGCGGCGTCCTGCGCCGGGCCGCCCGCGGCCGGGGCAACGGGCGTCGTCCCGTCCGCCGTCGTCCCGTCCGCCGCCGGACCGTCCGCCGCCGGACCGCCCGCCGTCCCACCGTCCGCCGTGGGAGCGGCGCCCTCCGCCCGGACCAGCACCACCGGGCAGGTGGCCCGCCGCAACACCTCCTGACTGACCGACCCGACCAGGAAGCCGCGGAGCGTGCCCAGCCCGCGGGAGCCCAGGACCAGCATGGTGGCGCCCCGGCCGGCCGCCTCCAGGGCCTCGGCCGCGTCCTCGGGGACGTGGGCCGAGGTGACCGCGGCACCCGAGGCGAGCACGGCCCGGAGCTCCGCCTCCTTGGCGGACAGCCGCTGCCGGCTCCACGCGATCGCGTCGTCCGTGCCGAGGACGTCGGTCTTCGGCCACGGCCAGGCCTCGACGAGTTCGAGCGGCAGCCCGCGGATCAGCGCCTCACGGGCGGCCCACCCGGTCGCGGTCACGCTCTCGGGCGAGCCGTCGAAGCCCACCACGATCGGTCCGTTCATGCTGTCCTCCGGTGTCGGGACGGGCGTCGCCCGAAGCGCGGCAGCCGGTGGATCGGCCGGGCGGCCGGGCGGCCGGGCGAGGGGTTCGGCGGTCAGGCGGGGCCGGACTTGTCGTTCGCGGTCGCATCCGCCATCCCGGACCGGAGCAGCAGGTGCCCGAGCTCGACCAGGGCGCGCCCGGCCGCGTACTCGTCGCCGATCTCCGGCACGGGCGGGTCGTGCGGGTTGCGGTGGGCCTCGGTACGGCTCTCCAGCGTGTTGTCGCCCGTGTCCAGCACGGCGTGGACCCTGGTGACGTCCCCCTCCTCGAAGAGGTCCAGTCGCAGCGCCCAGCGCTTGGTGCGGACGGGGCCGGACGCGGTGCTCTCGTTCATGCGCGGTGCTCCTCACCGAGGGAGGCGGCTTCGGCCGACCGGCCGGGCGGTCGGTCGTCCTGCGGGAGGGTCCCCGCACTTCCATGGTGGGGCGGGCGGCGCACACCGGCACGGGGAGGGCCGTCGCGGCGGGGCTCCTCGGACCACCACGCCGCACCGACCGGCTGCCCCGGTGGCGGTCACCGGTGCGCGGGAGCGAGCACCCTGCCCGCCGCCGTCCGGCTCGTGCCGGGCATCCCGAGCCCGGCCGTGTCGTGGCGGTCAGGCGACCGTCGGCGCGTGCCCGAGACCTTCGTCGACCCGGGGACCCGTCGCCGGACGCGCGGTGCGCCCGGCTCCGGGGACCGCCTCGCGCCCCCGGATCGCGGGGGCTCATCCGGACGGGAGCCCGATGCTCCGGCACCGCGACGGGTGACCAAGAGATGACGAGGACGGATGACGAAGACGGATACGAATCGATCAACCCGGTCGTGCCGTGGTATTCGTGGGCGGTGTACTTCGTGATACCGCGGCTTCCGCGCCGCGCACTGCTCGCCCTGGCCACCACACTCGCCGTCACCCTGCCCGCCGGGTGCACCGGTTCGAGCGGTGCGGGCGCCGGGGCCGGCGCCGACGCGGGGACGGGCGGCCCGGTCGCCCGCCCGCCGATCGCCGAGGTGGTCGCCGCCACCACCTCCCCGGCCCTGCGTGCCTTCTACGACCAGCAGATCGCCTGGACCCCGTGCACCGAGGGCGCCGACGCGGACGAGCACGCCGTGCTGTGCGGCAACCTCAAGGTCCCGCTGGACTACGCCGAACCCGAGGGCGCGACCCTCGACGTCGCCGTCGTCCGGGTGCCCGCCACCGACCAGCACCAGCGCCTCGGCTCCCTCGTGTTCAACCCCGGCGGACCGGCGAACTCGGGCACCGCCATGCTGAAGTGGGGCTGGAAGGGCTACCAGGGTCCGCTGCACGACCGCTACGACCTCGTCAGCTTCGACCCGCGCGGCGCCGGCGGCACCAGCCCGGTCACGTGCCTCGACGACGCCACCCGCGAGGAGTGGACCAGCACCGACGACCCGGCCTACGACCACGGCCGGATCCTCGCCGACGCCTGCCAGGCCAAGTACCCCGGGATCCTGCCCCACCTCGGCACCCGCGACGTGGCCCGCGACCTCGACGTGCTGCGCGGCGCCCTCGGCGAGCGCAAGCTCGACTTCCTCGGCTTCTCCTACGGCACCCACCTCGGCGCCCTCTACGCCGAGGAGTTCCCCGACCGCACCGGCCGGCTCGTCCTCGACGGGGCCGTCGAGCGCAGCGCCGACCTGATGCACCTCAACGGCGACCAGGCCGCCGCCACCGAGAACGAGTTCGAGGCCTTCGCCGCCGACTGCGCCGCCAGCGCGGCGTCCTGCCCCCTCGGCACCGACCCGGCCGCCGCCCCGAAGCGGCTCGCCGACTTCCTCGACGGCCTGCGCGACCACCCGCTGTCCGCCGGCAACGGCCGCCGCGTCACCGCCACCCTCGGCTGGAACGGTGTCCTCAACGCCCTCTACGACGGCCAGGGCTCCTGGGAGCGCGTGCGCACCGCCATCGAACCGGCCATCACCCGGGGCGACGCCGACGAACTGCTCAAGCTCGCCGACGGCACCACCGGCCGGGACGCGGACGGCCACTTCGACACCATCGTCGACGCGTACGCCGCCATCCACTGCGCGGACGCCCCGCTGGCACCCACCGACGAGGAGCTCCGCCAGGCGGTCGCCGACCTCGCCGTCCGGGCCCCCCTCGTCGGCAGGCACGACACCCGGGCCACCCTGCTCGACCCCGACTGCCGCCCCTGGCCGTTCCGCTCGCCCGAGCGACCGCACACGGTGAAGGCCCCGGGCAGCGCTCCGATCCTCGTCGTCGGCTCCACCGGCGACCCCGTCACCCCGTACGTGTGGGCACAGCGGATGGCATCCGGATTCGAGCACGGAACCCTGCTGACCCGGGAGGGCGACGGCCACACCGCGTACTGGCACAGCCGCTGCGTACGGACGACCGTCACCGCGTACCTCGTGGACGGCACGATGCCGGAGGCGGGGACGATCTGCCCCTCGGACTGAGGGCGTCCGCGCCCGAGCACGCGCGCCGACGGCCGCTCTGCTCCCCGCGCGGGTGGAGAAGAGCCCGCGGGTCCGCCGCGGCGGCGGACCCGCGGTTCAGGTCGTGCACAGGCCGTGCGCGGCGAAGACCGCCCGGGCGGCGGCGGTCTGGTCGGGGGTGGGGACCGGGGTGTCGGCCAGGGGGAAGTCGAGGCCGAGTGCCCGCCACTTGGCGGCGCCGAGCTTGTGGAAGGGCAGGACGTCGACGCGGGTGACGTTGCCGAGCGAGGCGGCGAAGGAGGCGACCCCCTCGACGTTCGCGGCGGCGTCGGTGAGGCCGGGGACGAGGACGAAGCGGACCCACACCTCGGTGCCGAGGTCGGCCAGGCGGCGGGCGAACGCGAGGGTGGGGGCGAGGTCCTGCCCGGTCAGGTGCCGGTAGAGGGAGCGGTCCCAGGACTTGATGTCGAGCAGGACGAGATCGGTGTCGGCGAGCAGCGCGTCGCCGGCGCGGGCGCCGAGGAAGCCGGAGGTGTCCAGCGCGGTGTGCAGGCCCAGCTCGTGCTTGAAGCGGTGCAGCAGCTCGGCGGTGAGGGCGGGCTGGAGGAGTGGCTCGCCGCCGCTGACGGTGGCGCCGCCGCCGGAGGCGCGGATGAACGCGGTGCACTTGGCGGCCTCCCGGACGATCTCCTCGGCGGAGCCCGGGCGGCCGTCGCGCAGGTGGCGGGTGTCGGGGTTGTGGCAGTACCGGCAGCGCAGCGGGCAGCCGGCCAGGAAGGCGACGAAGCGGGTGCCGGGGCCGTCGACGCCGGTGGACAGGTCCCAGGAGTGCAGGCGGCCGGTCACCGGGGGCCGGCTGGCGGGGGTGCTGGGCACGGTGTCGGTCATGGGGAGTGCTCCTCAGGAGGGGCGGCCGGGCCGGGCCGCGGTGCCGGCCGCCGTGGTCGGGGAGGCGGTCGGCACCGCGTGCGGGTGGGTCGGGGCTACAGCGCGTCGTGGAAGGTGCGGCCGATCACGTCGAGCTGTTGCTCGCGGGTGAGCCGGACGAAGTTGACCGCGTAGCCGCTGACCCGGATGGTCAGCTGGGGATGGTTCTCCGGGTGGGCCATGGCGTCCAGCAGGGTGTCCCGGTCGAGGACGTTGACGTTCATGTGGAAGCCGTGGCAGGTGACGTAGCCGTCCAGCACGCCGACCAGGTTGGCGATGCGCTCCGCCTCGGTGCGTCCGAGCGCGTCCGGCGCGATGGTGTTGGTGAGCGAGATGCCGTCCTCGGCGTGTTCGTAGGGCAGTTTGGCGACGGACAGCGCGCTGGCGACGTAGCCGTGGCTGTCGCGGCCGTTCATCGGGTTGGCGCCGGGGGAGAACGGCTCGCCGGCCCGGCGGCCGTCCGGCGTGTTGCCGGTCTTCCTCCCGTAGACCACGTTGGAGGTGATGGTCAGGACGGACTGGGTGTGCTCGGCGCCGCGGTAGGCGGGGTGCTTGCGGACCTTCCGCATGAACTCCTCGACCAGCCGGACGGCGATCGCGTCCACCCGGTCGTCGTTGTTGCCGTACGCCGGGTGGTCGCCCTCGATCAGGTAGTCGGTGACCAGACCGGTCGCGTCCCGCACCGGGACGACCTTCGCGTACTTGATCGCGGCCAGTGAGTCGGCGGCCACCGCGAGCCCGGCGATCCCGCAGGCCAGGGTGCGCCGCACGTCCCGGTCGTGCAGGGCCATCTCGATCCGCTCGTAGGCGTACCTGTCGTGCATGTAGTGGATGACGTTCAGCGCGTGGACGTACGTCCGGGCGAGCCACTCCAGCTGCTCGTCGAAGCGTTCCATCACCTCGTCGTAGTCGAGCACGTCCCCGCCGACCGGGACGGTGGCCGGGCCGACCTGCTCGCCGGACAGCTCGTCCCGGCCGCCGTTGACGGCGTAGAGCAGTGTCTTGGCGAGGTTGACCCGGGCGCCGAAGAACTGCATCTGCCGGCCGACCTCCATCGCGGAGACGCAGCAGGCGATCGCGGTGTCGTCGCCGAAGCGCGGGCGCATCAGTTCGTCCGACTCGTACTGCACCGAGGAGGTGTCGATCGACACCTTGGCGCAGAACTCCTTGAAGCCGCGCGGGAGTCGCGGCGACCAGAAGACGGTCATGTTCGGTTCGGGGGCCGGGCCCAGGTTGTACAGGGTCTGCAGGTAGCGGAAGGAGGTCCGGGTGACCAGGGTCCGTCCGTCCGTGCCCATGCCGCCGATCGACTCGGTGACCCAGGTCGGGTCGCCGGAGAACAGCTCGTCGTACTCGGGGGTGCGCAGGAAGCGGACGATCCGCAGCTTGATGACGAAGTCGTCCACCAGCTCCTGGGCCTGGCGTTCCGTCAAGCGGCCGGCGTCGAGGTCCCGCTGGAGGTAGACGTCGAGGAAGGTCGAGGTGCGGCCGAGCGACATGGCGGCGCCGTTCTGCTCCTTGACCGCCGCCAGGTAGGCGAAGTACAGCCACTGGATCGCCTCCCGGCCGGTGCGGGCCGGCCCGGAGACGTCGTGGCCGTACGCCGCGGCCATCTCCTTGAGCTCCCCCAGCGCCCGGATCTGCTCGGCGAGTTCCTCGCGCTCGCGGATCGTCTCCTCCAGCCGCGCCGGATCGGTGGGAGCGGCGTCCAGCCCCGCCTTCTCGACGAGCTTCGCCTCGACCAGCCGGTCCACGCCGTAGAGGGCGACCCGGCGGTAGTCGCCGATGATCCGGCCGCGTCCGTAGGCGTCGGGCAGGCCGGTGATGACGCCGGCCTTGCGGGCGGCCCGGATCTCGGGGGTGTAGGCGTCGAACACCCCGTCGTTGTGGGTCTTGCGGTAGCGGGTGAAGACCTCCTCCAGCCGCGGGTCGACCGGGTAGCCGTAGGTCTTCAGCGCACCGGCGACCATCCGCCAGCCGCCGTTCGGCATGATCGCGCGCTTGAGCGGGGCGTCGGTCTGCAGACCGACGATCAGTTCCCGCTCGCGGTCGATCCAGCCGGGCGCGTGCGCCGTGATGGTGGACGGAACGTCGTACGAGACGTCGTACACGCCCTTGGCGCGCTCCTCGGGGAAGCGGTCGGTGATCTGCCGCCACACCTCGGCGGTCCGCTCGGTCGGGCCGGCCAGGAAGGCGGCGTCGCCCTCGTACGGGGTGTGGTTGCGCTGGATGAAGTCGCGGACGTCGATCGTGTCCTGCCAGACCCCACCGCGGAAGCCCTCCCAGGCGGAGGAGGTGGGCCGCGCGTGCTGCGAGGTGGTCATCTCGGTCTCCCTTCCCGGGCCCTCAGGCCCGGTCGCCGTAGTAGGCCTGGCGCATCAGCCGCTGCAGGTCGGCGAGCATCGGCATCCGCGGGTTGGCGGGTGCGCACTGGTCCTCGTAGGCGTTCATCGCCTGCTGCGGCAGGGCGGCCAGGAAGGCCGCCTCGTCCACGCCGGCCGCCTTGAACGAGCGCGGGATGCCCACCCGGTCGCGCAGGTCCTCGACCGCCGCCGCGAGCGACTCGACGCCCTGCTCCGGGGTGGCGGCCGGCAGGCCGAGCGTCCGGGCGATCTGCTGGTAACGCTCCGGGGCCAGGTAGCTCTGGTACTTGGGCCAGCCGGTCACCTTGGCCGGGGCGGAGCCGTTCCAGCGGATCACGTGCGGCAGCAGCAGTGCGTTGGTGCGGCCGTGGGCGACGTGGAAGGTGGCGCCCAGCGTGTGCGCCATGGCGTGCACGGCACCCAGGAAGGCCGAGCCGAAGGCCATCCCGGCGATCGTCCCCGCGTTGTGCATCTTCTCCCGGGCCACCGGGTCGTCGGGGCCGTCGGTCACGGCCCGCTCCAGGTGGTCGAAGACGAGCCGGATGCCCTGCAGCGCCAGTCCGTCCGTGAAGTCGTTGGCGTAGACCGAGACGTAGGTCTCGATGCAGTGGGTGAGCGCGTCGAAGCCGGTGTCCGCGGTGACGTCCTTCGGCAGCCCGGTCGTGAGCGCCGGGTCCACGATGGCCACGCTCGGGGTGAGCGCGTAGTCGGCCAGCGGGTACTTCTGGCCGGTGGCGGTGTCGGTGATCACCGCGAAGGGGGTGACCTCGGAGCCGGTGCCCGAGGTGGTCGGGACGCACACCAGCCGGGCCTTCTCGCCGAGGTCGGGGAAGGTGAAGGCGCGCTTGCGGATGTCGAAGAACTTCTCCTTCAGGTCGGCGAACTCGACCTCCGGGTGCTCGTACATCAGCCACATCACCTTGGCCGCGTCCATCGGCGAACCGCCGCCGAGGGCGATGATGGTGTCCGGTTCGAAGTCCCGCATGAGGGCGGCGCCCCTGCGCACGGTGTCGATGCTCGGGTTGGGCTCCACGTAGTCGACGACCCGGACCTCGACCGGTTCCCGCCGGCGGTCGAGCACGCCCCGGATCCGCTCCAGGTGGCCGATCGCCACCATGGTGTGGTCGGTGACGACGACGATCCGGTGCGCGCCCGGCATGCTCGCCAGGTACTTGACGGAGTCGCGCTCGAAATAGATCTTCGGTGGGACCTTGAACCACTGCATGTTGGTGTTGCGCCGCCCGATCCGCTTGATGTTGACGAGGTTCAGCGCCGAGACGTTCCCGGCCACGGAGTTGTGTCCGTAACTGCCGCAGCCGAGGGTCAGCGACGGCGTGAAGGCGTTGTAGACGTCACCGATCCCGCCCTGCGAGCTGGGCGCGTTCCAGATGATCCGGCAGGCCTTGACGGCGTGCCCGAACTCCTCGACGAACGCCGCGTCCTCGGTGTGCACCGCGGCCGAGTGCCCCAGGCCGTTGAACTCCACCATGGCGGCCGCCAGTGCGGTCCCCTCGCGGCGGGACCCGGCGGTCAGCACGGCCAGGACGGGGCAGAGCTTCTCCCGGGTCAACGGCTCCTCCGGTCCGACGCGCTCGCAGTCGACCAGGATCACCGAGGTGTCGGCCGGCACCTCGAACCCCGCCGCCTCCGCGATCCACGGGGCCGGGCGGCCCACGACGGCGGCGTTCAACCGGTCGCCGGCGCAGGCCGTGCCACTGCCGGCCGGGCCGTCCGCCGGACCGTCACCCGAGCCGAACAGGTACCGCTCCAGCAGCGTCTTCTCCTCGGCGCTCGCGTGGTGCGCCTTCAGCTTGCGGAACTCGGCGAGCGCCGCGTCACGGATCTCCGCGTCCAGCACGACGGCCTGTTCCGAGGCGCAGATCATGCCGTTGTCGAAGGTCTTGGAGAGGACGATGTCGTTGACGGCCCGGCGGACGTCGGCGCTCCGCTCGACGTACGCCGGGACGTTGCCCGCCCCGACGCCCAGCGCCGGCTTGCCGCAGGAGTACGCCGCCCGGACCATCGCGTTCCCGCCGGTGGCCAGGATCGTCGCGACGTCGGGGTGGTTCATCAGCGCGTGGGTCGCCGCCATCGACGGCTCCTCGATCCACTGGACGCAGGACCGCGGGGCGCCGGCCGCGACCGCCGCGTCCCGCACGATCCGGGCGGCCTCGGCCGAGCAGTGCTGGGCCGAGGGGTGGAAGGCGAAGACGATCGGGTTGCGGGTCTTGAGCGCCAGCAGGCACTTGAAGATCACGGTGGAGGTGGGGTTGGTCACGGGGGTGATGCCCGCGACCACACCGACCGGCTCGGCGATCTCCACGATGCCGTCGACGTCGTCCCGGTGCACCACGCCGACGGTCTTGGTCCGGCCCATCACGTGCGTGACGTTCTCGCACGCGAAGACGTTCTTCACGGCCTTGTCCTCGAACAGGCCGCGCCCGGTCTCCTCGACCGCCAGCGCGGCGAGCCCGGTGTGCTCCGCCAGGGCCGCCAGGGAGGCCTTCCTGACGATGTGGTCGACCTGCTCCTGCGTGAAGGAGGCGTACTCCCGGAGGGACGTCAGGGCGGAGGCGACCAGCCGGTCGACGGCCGCCGGCGGGGTGGGCAGGCTGCTCGCGGGAGCCGGCTTCGCCTCGTGCTTGGGGCGAGGGGACATGCTGGTCTGCCTTTCCGGGTCGTCGTTCGGGGGTCGGGGCGCCGGCGGGGGCCGCGAGCGCCTTCGTTTCCAGGCTTCCTCGTGGGAGCGCGGCGGGGATCCGACCTTCGGGACCCTCCCGCGGCCCGAAGGTCCCGGGTCCGCCGCGCGGTTGGTCCCGGCGCCGGGCTCCCGCGGTCGCGCCCGCCGGGATGCGCGGGTCCGCTCAGTCGTGCGGTACGACGGCCACCGGGCTGTGCGCGTGGTGGAGCACCGACACGGCCACCGGTCCCAGCCGGGGCCCGGCCATCGGGTGCCTGGCCAGGCGCCGTCCCAGCACCACCAGGGAGGCGCTGCGGGAGGCCTCCACCAGTGCCCGTGCCGGACTCCACGGGCACACGTCCGCCTCGGTGCGGACCTCGGGGTACTTCTCTCGCCAGCGGGCCAGCGCGTCCCGGAGGCGTTGCCGCTCGGCCGCCGCCAGCGACTCCCCGATCTCCCGTTGTTCCACCGGGGCCTCGGTGCTGTACGGGCCGTGGGACGTGTTCCGGCTCTCCACCGCCCGCAGGACGGCTCCGGTGTCGGCCGCGTGCCGGAAGGCGAAGGCCAGCACGGGGTCGCACGGCCGGTCACCTTCGACGCCCACGACGACGTCGCCGGGCGATCCGCCCCGCCCGTCCGCTCCGGCGCGGACCAGCACCACGGGGCAGGTGGCGCGGGCGGCGGCCCGCAGACCGACGGAGCCGACCAGCAGCCCGGCGAAGCCGCCGACGCCGCGCGACCCCAGGACCAGTACCTCGGCCCGGCGGGAGACGGCGAGTGTCTCCGCGGCGTTCCCGGGAAGGATCTCCAAGGACACCTCCAGCCCGGGCAGGGCGGCCGTGACGCGGTCGCGGATCGCCGTCACGGGCTCCGGCACCGGCCGCCCGCCGCGGAGATCGCGGTCGAGGGCGTCGACCTCCGCGCCCGCGACGTGGACCATCCGCAGGCCGAGTCCCCTCCGGTGGGCCTCCTGGGCGGCCCACTCGGCAGCGGCCGCGCTCTGCGCCGAACCGTCGATCCCCACCACCACGCTGTGAGACATGTGCGTGACCTCCTCGGTCCTCGGCGGCCGCGGCACCCGTGTGCGCGGCCCGTCCGGCGACCAGCCTCCCGTCCGGCCCACGACCGGCCACAGGGGCCGAGGAGCCCCACCGCGGCGCCGAAGGTCCCGGCCGGCGACGGGGCCGCGGCCGGACGACGGAGAGCGCCGGCCGGCGCCGCTGACCGGCTGAACCGGGGCGGACCCCCCGTCCCTCCGGGTCAGGGCCGGGGGTCCGGCAACAGACGGCCGGTGACCAGTTCGGGCCGGATCCGGATCGAGACCTGGCGGGCCGGCCGCGCCTCCGGCGCGGCCGGGGCCTCCTCGGTGCGGGGCCCGTCCTCGGCGGGCTCGTCCCCGGTGGGCCCGTCCTCGGCGGGCTGGTCCTTGGTGGGTTCGCCCCCGGCGGGCTCGTCCTCGGCCGGATCGTCCGAGACGTCCGCCCGCCCCAGCACGGTCACGCTCCACCCGGTTCCGTCCGTCGCGTCGACCTCCCCGGCCTCGAACGCCACCAGCGCTCCGGCGACCGCCCGCACCAGTTCCGATCGCGCGGTGGCGCGCAGCAGCACGCTGCCGTCCCGGCCGAGCCGGTAGCGGATCGGCAGGACGGCCGGCAGGGCGCCGACGGTGTAGACCACGCGACCGACCGAGGCGCCCGCGAGCAGACGCAGGCAGCGCCGCTGGTCCAGCGGGTCGGGTGCGGCGGGGGCGCGGTCCGGTTCCATGGGCTCGATTCTTCGCGTCGCCACCGCGGCGGACGAGGGTCGTTCGGTCCCCGAACGGCCGCCTGGTGGGCCCGGGCCGGCCTGCCCGGGGCGGCCCGGGCCGGTCGTCCCGGGCAGGCCGGCCGGGACCCTCGGACGCCCGCACCGGGACCCGTGGCGACCGGACAAGGGACCGATGACCCCTGCTGCGCGGTGCCCCGGCCCTTCGAGGATCGGTCCCGGCGAACGCGGCGACCCGGTCGCGACCGCCTCCGGCTCGTCACGAAGGAGCACCCGCATGTCCACAGCCGACCAGGGAAGACCACCGGCCGACCGGTCGCCGAAGGAGAGGTCCTTCGGGCTGCCCGCGGCGACGGCGCTCGTCGTCGGCAGCATCATCGGGACCGGGGTGTTCGCGCTGCCGTCCGCCCTCGCCCCCTACGGGCCGATCGCGCTGGTCGCGTTCGTGCTGGTGACGATCGGCGCGCTGGCGCTCGCCGTCACGTTCGGACGCCTGGCCGAACGCTCCCCGGGCAGCGGCGGTCCGTACGTCTACGCCCGCGAGGCGTTCGGCGAGTTCGCCGGCTTCCTGACCGCCTGGTCGTACTGGATCACGGCGTGGGCGGGCAACGCGGCCATCGCCGTGGCCTGGGTGGGATACGTCGAGGTGTTCGTCAACAAGGGGCACCACACCTGGGGATCCGTGGCGATCGCCCTGGTGGGGCTCTGGGTGCCCGCCGCCGTCAACCTCGCCGGCGTGCGCAGCATGGGGGTCTTCCAAGTCGTCACCACCGCGCTGAAGTTCCTGCCGCTGGCGTTCATGGCGACGGCCGGTCTGCTGTTCGTCAAGTCCGGCAACCTCGGCGCCTTCAACGCCTCCGGCACCTCGGCGCTCGGCGCGGTCTCCGCGGCCGGGGCGATCGCCCTGTTCAGCTACATCGGGCTGGAGACCGCCTCGGTGGCCGCCGGCCGGGTCCGCGACCCTCGGCGCAACGTGCCCAGGGCGACCGTCTACGGCACGCTGGCCTGCGCGGTGATCTACCTGCTCGGCACCCTCGCGGTGTTCGGGACCGTCCCGCACGCCCGACTCGTCGGCTCCAGCGCGCCGTTCACGGACGCGGTGAACAACATCGCGGGGGGCACCTGGGCGGGGAACCTGGTCGCCGCCGCGGCGATCGTCTCCGGGCTCGGCGCGCTCAACGGCTGGACGCTGATCTGCGCCGAGATGCCGATGGCGGCGGCCCGCGACGGGCTCTTCCCCGCCGCGTTCGCCAGGACCAGGGGCGAGGTGCCCGCCGTCGGCATCGTCTCCGCGACGCTCCTCGCGTCGGCGCTCACCGTGATCAGCTACACCCGGTTCACGCAGGTGTTCACCGAGATCGTGCTGCTCAGCGTGCTCACCGCGGTCATCCCGTACCTCGTGTCGGCCGCCGCCCAACTGCTCCGGCTGGTCCGGAGCGGCCGGGAGGAACCGGACCGCCGGAGGTTCGCCCGGGACGTCACCGTCACGGTCCTCGCGCTGGCCTTCTCGTACTGGTCGATCCAGGGCAGCGGCTACCAGACCGTCTACTACGGCCTGTTCACCATCCTGCTCGGCATCCCCGTCTACATCTGGCTCAAGCGGAACACCGGGCGGTCCGCCCCGGACCCGGCCGCCGCCGCCCGGCCGCCCCACTCGGCCCGGCCCGCCTGACCGCCCGCCGTCCCGCGCCGCGCGCGCCCCGTCCCGCGACAGCCGCACCGACGCCGGCGGCACCGGCACCGCCCGCACCCACGCCACCCGCACCGATCACGAGGAGTACCCCCCATGTCCGCTCTGCGCGTCGATTCCGAGGCCGGCCGCCTGCGCCAGGTGATCCTGCACCGCCCCGGCCTGGAACTGTCCCGGCTCACCCCGGGCAACGTCGACGAGCTGCTGTTCGACGACATCCTGTGGGCCAAGCGCGCCCGGGAGGAGCACGACGCCTTCGCCCAGGTGCTGCGCGACCACGGCGTCCGCGTCCACCACTACGCCGACCTGCTCGGCGAGACCCTCGAACTGCCGCCGGCCCGCGCCTGGCTGCTGGGCCAGGTGGTCACCGCCGCCACCGTCGGCCCCGCCCTGGTCGACCCGGTCCGCGAGCTGTGCGGCCAACTGGACGGCACGACGCTGGCCGCGTACCTGATCGGCGGCGTCCTCAAGGACGACCTTCCGCTCAGGACCCCGCACAGCCTGGTCTGGCACACCCTCGGAGACCAGGACTTCGCCCTGCCGCCCCTGCCCAACCACCTCTTCCCGCGCGACAACTCCTGCTGGATCGGCGCCCGGTACAGCCTCAACCCGATGGCCCGCCCGGCCCGCAGCCGGGAGACCCTGCACACCGCCGCCATCTACCGCTTCCACCCGCTGTTCGCCGAGACCGCGCCGCCGTTGCTCGACGGCACCGCCCCCGTGCCGGGCACCACCCTGGAGGGCGGCGACGTGCACGTCGTCGGCGAGGGCGTGGTCATGGTCGGGATGGGCGAGCGCACCACCCCCCAGGCCGTCGAACAGCTGACGCAGACGCTGTTCCAGTACGGCGCGGCGCGGCGGGTGATCGCCGTGCGGCTGCCCGAGAGCCGGGCCTTCATGCACCTCGACACCGTCCTGACGATGATCGACCGGGACACCTTCGTCCGCTACCCCGGCCTCGTCGAACCGCTGCGCTCCTGGACCCTGACCCCCGCCCCCGAACGGCCCACCGGCTTCGACGTCCGCCCCGACACCGACCTCGCGGCCTCCCTCGCGGAGGGCCTCGGGCTGGAGAAGGTCCGCTTCCTCTCCGCCGACCAGGACGTCCGCGCCGCTGAACGCGAACAGTGGGACGACGGCAGCAACTTCCTCGCGCTGGAGCCCGGCGTCGTCGTCGGCTACGAGCGCAACACCACCACCAACACCCACCTGCGCAAGCAGGGCGTCGAGATCGTCACCATCGCCGGCTCCGAGCTCGGCCGCGGCCGCGGCGGCCCGCGCTGCATGAGCTGCCCGATCCAGCGCGACGCCGTCAACTGAACCGATGCGAGGAGAGAAAGCCATGACCGACGACCTGCGCGGCCGGCACTACCTCACCGAAGCGGAGTTCACCGCCGCCGAGATCCACCACCTCCTCGACCTCGCCGCCGAGCTGAAGGCGGCGCGCCTGGCGGGCACCGAGACGCCGCGGCTGACCGGCCGCCGGATCGCCCTGATCTTCGAGAAGAACTCCACCCGCACCCGCTGCGCCTTCGAGGTCGCGGCTGCCGACCAGGGTGCCACCACGACCTACCTCGGCCCGGACAGCTCGCACATCGGCCACAAGGAGAGCATCGCCGACACGGCCCGGGTCCTCGGCCGGATGTACGACGCCATCGAGTACCGGGGCTTCGACCAGGACACCGTCGGCGAACTCGCCCGCCACGCCGGCGTCCCCGTGTACAACGGCCTGACCGACGCCTGCCACCCGACGCAGAGCCTGTGCGACGTCTTCACCATGCGCGAGCACAGCCGCCGGCCACTGCGGGAGATCTCCTTCTGCTACCTCGGCGACGCCCGCAACAACACCGCCAACTCCCTGCTGACGATGGGCGCCCTGCTGGGCATGGACGTGCGGATCGCCGCACCGCGCGTGCTGTGGCCGCAGCCGCGGGTGGTCGCCGCCGCCCGGCGGCTCGCGCTGGAGGGCGGCGCCCGGATCACCCTCGTCGAGGACGTCGCGGAGGCGGTCAGCGGCGCCGACTACCTCTGCACCGACGTGTGGGTGTCGATGGGGGAGGCGCCGGAGAGGTGGCGCGAGCGGGTCGAGCTGCTCCTGCCCTACCAGGTGAACGCCAAGACCCTGGCGGCCACCGGGAATCCCGACACCGCGTTCCTGCACTGCCTCCCCGCGCTGCACGACCGTCGCACCGACCTGGGCGCCGAACTCGCCGACCGGTACGGCCTGGACGGCCTGGAAGTCACCGACGAGGTCTTCGAATCGCCGGCGAGCCTGGTCTTCGACCAGGCGGAGAACCGGATGCACACCATCAAGGCGATCCTGGTCGCCACCCTCGGAAGGGACTGATCATGCGCATCGTCGCCGCCCTCGGCGGGAACGCCCTGCTCCAGCGGGGAGAACGCCCCGACGCCGCAATCCAGTTGAACCACGTCCGGCGGTCCGCCCGGTCGATCGCGGAACTCGTCGAGGCCGGGCACGAGGTGGTCGTCACGCACGGCAACGGCCCGCAGATCGGCCTGCTCGCCGTCGAGAGCGAGACCGACCCGGCCCTCACCGCGCCCTACCCGTTGGACGTCCTCGGCGCCCAGACCCAGGGCATGATCGGCACCCTGCTCGCCCGCGAACTCCGCGGCCGCCTGCCGGGGAAGGCGGTGGCCGCCCTGGTCACCCACACCGAGGTCGACCCGCACGACCCGGCCTTCACCCACCCCGCCAAGTTCATCGGGCAGCCGCTCACCGACCGGCAGGCCCAGCGGCTCTCCCGCGAACTCGGCTGGACCACCGCAGCGGACGGCCGGGACCGCCGCCGCGTCGTCCCCTCACCCGAACCCGTGGCGGTGCTCGAAGCGCCGCTCGTCCGGCAACTCCTCGGCAGCGGAACACTGGTGATCTGCGCCGGCGGCGGCGGAGTGCCGGTCGTCCACGACCGCGACACCGGCCGGATCACCGGCGTCGAGGCGGTCGTCGACAAGGACCGCACCGCCGCGCTGCTGGCCGAACAGCTCGACGCGGACGCGCTGTTGATCCTCACCGACGTCACGCACGTTTTCACCGGCTTCGGCAGCGCCCACCCCCGGCCGCTCCTCACGGCCACCCCGGGGTGGTTGCGCGGCCTGGACCTGCCGGAGGGCTCGATGCGCCCCAAGGCCGAGGCCGCCGCCTCGTTCGTCGAGCGCACCGGCGGACTCGCCGCCATCGGCCCGGTCGACAACGCCCTCGGCATCCTCCTCGGCACCACCGGGACGGCCGTCCGCGCGGCCGTGCCCGCCGGTGCGCCGTCCCACCATGCCGCCTGACCGGAAGGAAGTCCGATGACATCCCTGCAGACCCCGCCCGCCGTCGACGTCCGGGTGACGACCCGCGGACCGGTGTCCCTGGCCGCGCCCGACTACGCGAGGGCGAAGGTCCGGGCGCTGCTCGACCGGGCCCACGAGCCCGTGCTGGCGGCTCGGGTGAAACTGTCCCAGGAGTCCCACCGCGCGGTCGCCCGCCCGTCCCTCGCGCAGGTCATGGTCGACCTCGACGGCCGCCCGGTCCGGGCGCACGTCGCGGCCGCCACCATGCAGGAGGCCGTCGACCTGCTCCAGGACCGGCTCAGGGTCCAGCTCTCCAAGGCCCGGCAGCGCCACCACGCCCCGCGCGGCGAACGGACGGACCGGCGCGGGGACGGGCACCGTCCCGAGCGGGTCGTCCGGCCCGCCGGGGAGCGGCGGATCGTGCGGCACAAGACCTACAGCCTGTCCCGGCAGCACGCCTGGGCGGCGGTGCTCGACCTGGAGGCGCTGGACTACGACTTCCACCTGTTCACCGACGCCGCGAGCGGCTTCGACAGCGTGGTCTACCGGGACGAGCGCACCGGGGCCCACCGGATCGCCTCGGCCGGCGTCCTCGCCGACCCCGTTCCCGGGCTGACCGTGAGCACGGCCGCCGTTCCGGAGCTGACGGTCGCCGACGCCGCCGGGCGCCTCGACCTGACCGGCCTGCCGTTCGTCTTCTTCACCGACGCGGCCAGCGGCCGGGGCAACGTCCTGTACCGCCGGTACGACGGCCACTACGGTCTCATCACTCCGGCCCAGGAGTAGGCACGGACCGGCCACCGCACCGCTGCACGAGCGCCGGTGGCAGTCGGCCGTCACGACCGACCGCCACCGGCGCGCACCGGCACGTACGTCCCGTCGATCGAGGGTGCGCGCACGCCGCCCACCAGGTCCCCGGCGTCCCGGGCCGAACCGGCCCGGTCGACAGGGACCGACCGGCCCTGTTCGCGGACGCCGGGCGGGCGGAGAGTGGAGACGGGACCTTCCCTTCCGGGTTCGTCGGAGAAGGAGTGAGCACGATGCAGCACCGCAGCGTCAGTGACGTGATGACCCGTGAGGTCGTCACGGCTCGGCCCGACACTCCGTTCAAGGAGATCGTGGCGCTGTTCCACCGAAACGACATCACCGCGATCCCCGTGCTCGACGACCAGGGCCGCCCGTTGGGCATGGTCTCCGAAGCCGACCTGATCCGCAAGGAGGCGGTGCTCCCGGATCCGGAGGGGCACTCCCCGGGCCGCTGGCTGCGCCCCGAGGACCGCGCCCGCGCCGAGGCCGAGACCGCCGGCGGGCTGATGACCAGCCCTGCCGTCGTCGCCCGCCCCGGCTGGTCGGTGCCCGAGGCCGCGCGCGCCATGGACAAGCACAAGGTCAAGCGGCTGCCCGTGGTCGACGAGATCGGCCGCCTGGTCGGCATCGTCAGCCGCCGGGACCTGCTCCAGGTCTTCCTGCGGCACGACGCCGCCATCCGCGAGGAGATCACCCACGACGTCCTGGGCCAGACGCTCTGGCTCGCGCCCGGTGACGTCCAGGTGGCGGTGGTCGACGGCGTGGTCACCCTGAAGGGAAGGCTTCCGCGCCGCAGTCTGATCCCGATCGCCGAGCAGCTGTGCCGCGCCGTCGACGGCGTGGTCGCCGTCCACCACGCGCTCGACTGGACCGAGGACGACACCAGCCCCCGGCTCGAACGTCCCCGTGCCTATCACGCCGCTTCGTAGGAGGTCACCGTGACCAGCACACCGAGCACCGTCGGCGACGTCATGACCCACGCGGTGGTCGCCCTCGGGCGCGACGCGGACTTCCGCGAGGTCGCCGAGACCCTGCAGCGCTGGCAGGTGAGCGCGGTCCCCGTCCTGACCGGCGACGGCCGGGTGATCGGCGTGGTCTCCGAGGCCGACCTGCTCACCGCCCGGGACCGGGACGGCGAGCGCGCCGACGCCCTGACCGCCGGGCGGATGATGTCCGTCCCCGCCGTCACCGTCCACCCCGGCAGCCCGCTCAACGAGGCCGCCCGGGCGATGGCCCGCGGCCACCTCAAGCGCCTCCCGGTGGTCGACGAGGAGGACTACCTCGTCGGCATCGTCAGCCGGGGCGACCTGCTGAAGGTCTACCTCGGCGACGACCGCGAGCTCGCCGAGCGGGTCCGCTTCGAGCTGGTCGCCACGCTCGGCCCGGCCGCCGCGGTGGACACCGACGTCCGGTCCGAGAACGGCCGGATCACCCTGTCCGGCGACCTGCCCGACACCGTCTCCGCACCCGTCCTGGAACGCCTGGTGCGGGCCGTGCCCGGGGTGGTGGGGGTCGAGCTGCGGCTCACCACGCCGGCCTGACGAGGGCAGAACCGGTGACCGGCCGCCCGGTCCCCGTCGAGGGGCCGCCCCGGCGTCGGTTCCGGGGCGGGCCGCGGCCGGGGACCGCCCGTCCCGGCGCTCCTCCTCCTCCGGGGCCAGGACCTATTCCGGGACCAGGACCTATTCCGGGACCAGGACCGCCACCCCCGTCACCCGGTCCGCCGAGAGGTCCGCGAGCGCCGCGTCCGCCTGCCGCAGCGGGTAGCGGCGCACGCGGACCACCGGGCGGGTGCGGGCCGCCTCCGTCAGGTACGCCCGCCCGTCGGCCCGCGTGTTGGCGGTGACGCTGCGCAGCGTGCGCTCCTGGAAGAGGTGCCGCCGGTAGTCGAGCACCGGGATGTCGCTGAGGTGGATGCCGGCCACCGCGAGCGTTCCGCCGCGGTCCAGCGCCGCCAGGGCGACCGGCACCAGCTCGCCGACCGGGGCGAAGAGGATGGCGGCGTCCAACGGCTGCGGGGGCGGGTCGTACGAATCGCCGGCGAAGCCCGCGCCGAGCTCCAGCGCCAGGCGCCGGGCTTCGGCTCCCCGGGTGAACACGGCCACCCGCGCGCCGCGGGCGAGGGCGAGCTGGGCGGTCAGGTGCGCGGATGCGCCGAAGCCGTAGACGCCCAGGAGCCCGCCCGGGGGCAGTTCGGCCCGCTCCAGGGCCCGGTAGCCGATGATTCCGGCGCACAACAGCGGGGCGAGGTCCTCGGCGGGCGGGCCCTCGGGCAGCCGGTAGGCGAAGCGGGAGTCGGCGGTCAGGTGGCCGGCGTAGCCGCCGTGCCGGTCCCAGCCGGTGTAGCGCGAGTCCGGGCAGAGGTTCTCCCGCCCACTGCGGCAGTAGGCGCAGCTGCCGCAGGTCCGGGCCAGCCACGCCACCCCGGCCCGGTCCCCGACCGCGAACCCGTCGACCTCGGCACCGATCGCCCGCACGCGGCCGACCGCCTCGTGCCCCGGGGTGCACCGCGCCGATCTGGGGGCGAGGTCGCCTTCCGCCAGGTGCAGGTCCGTGCGGCACACCCCGCACGCCTCCACCTCCACCAGGATCTCCCGGGGCCCGGGCCCGGAGAGCGACCGCTGCTCCCACACCAGCGGCCCCCGGCCCGCCGTGCCGACCGGGCCCGGGTGTGCCACCACCCACGCCCCGGTCTCTCCCGGTACGTCTCGTGCCGTGTCCACCGCCACCTCCTGTCCACGGCCGGGCCCCGGCAACACCCACCCCGCCCGCCGTCGTCGCGCCCGTGTCCCAGGATCGTCCCGGCGGCGCGGCCGCGCATCAGGTGCCGTCCGCCGTGCCCGTCGTCCGCCGTGCCCGTCGTGCCCGTCGTCCACCGCGGCCGTGCTGCGGCTCCCTTCCGTCCGGAAGGGACGACCCGCGGTGACGGTCCGCCAGCGGCGCACAATGGAGGGGCACGACCATCGTGCGGGCGACGGCGCTCACCGAACCGCGCCGAGGCGCCGGCGGGTCCCTGGTCGGGCCGAGGCCGGGAGGAACCATGCCGAAAGCCCCGAATCCTCTGATCGACGACGGCGACCGCAGGGGTGTGCTGTCGGCCGTGGCACGCGCCGTGCACCGGTCCCGCCTCCGCCACCCGCCGCCCGGACCGGATCGTCCGGCGCAGCTCCTCGCCCTGGCCGCGGTGGTGGCGGACGCCGTGGGGGAGCAGCTGACGGCGGACCGGGTGGTCGCCGCCTGCGGCGATCCGGGGCCGGTTCCGGGCGAGGTGGCCCGGACCGCCGCGAGACAGGCCGTCCAGTACCTCCACATCGCGACGCGGCTGCGCGATCTGGCGGCCGACGGCGACGTGGCGCTGCTCAGGGAGCGGGCCCTGCGGCTGGTGCTCTACCACCAGTGGATGCTGCGCCAGAGCGCCAACTTCGCGTTCACCTCGCATCCGGACGCGCGGACGGAGCAGGCCAGGCTGCGGATCAACGGCCTCGGCGCGCCGGGCGACCGGCTGCGCGAGTTGTACCAGGAGGTGCGTGCGACGGCCGGGCGGGCCGACCGGCCGGAGGCGGGCGCGTGACGGCGAGCGGTGCCGCCGTGCGCCCGCGCCGCCTGCGGGCCGCCGTTCTCCGGGCGTGGCGGCCACGTGCGCACCGGGCACGCCGGGAGCGGCGGCGCGGGCGGGTTCCTCGCCCGGGGCGTCGATCAGCGGATGGCGCTGGCGAGGCCGATCCCCAGGAGGCGGTCGAGGAAGGCGAAGGTCTCGAACTTCGCGCCGCCCGGAGTGCCGTCGGTCTCGGTCCGGGCGAGGAGGTCGAGGAGGGCCGGGGTGTCGAGGCCGGCCATGGCCGTGCGGGCCTGGTGGCGTGTGGCGGCCGGTAGCGGGGACGACGGTTCCTCGGCCCAGACGGCCATGGCGGACCGCCAGCGGACCAGGGTCCGCCGGGCGGCGTCGACGGCGGTGTCCGTCAGGGCCAGCGGCTGGTCGTACCTGCGGGTCAGCAGTGCCAGCCGTAGGTCGAGCGGTCCGCTCGGTTCGGACCGGTCCGCGGGCCGGGTGGCGTCCGCGGCCGTGTCCGGCGGGAGGAGCGGGGCGACCAGGACTTGGGTCTCCCCGTCCGCGTCCCCGTCCCTGTCGCTGCCCGCCGCCGTCCGCTGGGCCACCCGGACGGTGGCCGGACCGCCGACCTCCTCGGCGACCTCTCGAACGCTGCCGTAGGCCGTCGGCGGGTGGATGCCGAGGAGGCCCGCGCGGTGCAGGAAGCCCGCCCAGCGGTCGTCGTCACGGCCGGGGCCGACGAAGACGACCAGCGCCTGACCGCCGAGCAGTTCGCAGCTGCGTCCCAGCAGGTCGGCGACGAGCGGCACCCGCAGGTCGTCCGGGGCGGCGGTCGGTTGGACGTGTGCGCTGACCCGCAGCGGGAAACGCCGCAGCAGCGCGGTGGGGAGGAGCTGCGCCTCGGTGCCGTGCGGACCGGGCTCGCGCGCCTCCGGCACGGGGGTCATCCCGGTCATCGGGCAGCCCGTGGACGTGTCGACGGGCCGGGACGGCGGCGGCGTCCCGCGCGCCTGTCCCGCCGTCCGGCGGAGGGAGGCCCGGGGCACGGGACGAGGGCGTGCGCCGGCCGTCCGTCGCCGCTGACGGGCGCTGCCGCGGTGCCGAGCGGGACCAGCCGGCAGCCGGTGCCCCCAGCGGGCCGGGGCCCCGTTCCGGCGCGAGCGCCCTCAGGGCGGTGTGCGGTGGCCATCGGCGGTCAGCACCGCCATTCGTAGGCGTCGCTGTCGTCGTCCCAGCCGACCGCGTCCCGGGCGTCCGCCAGGTCGTCGAGCCCGTCCGGGTCCAGCTCACGGTACTCATCGGGTTCCACCGTTCAGTCCCTCTCCGTCGGTAGGCACCTCACCGGCTCGCAGCGGCGTCCGGTCGTGGTCACCGGGGGTCGTCCTCGCTCCGCTCCTTCTTACCCGGTTCCCGCCTGCTCGGCCGCCCGGGTGCGGCGGAGGTGGGACGGCGGCGGCGCCGACGGTGCCGCGTGCTCCTCCCCGCCGTCCCGCGGCGGGCGGAGGTTGGTCACGCAGCGGCGTCGACCAGGGCTTGGAGCAGGCGCTGCGGGTCCTCGGCGATCCTGTTGCAGACGTAGAGCCACCATTCGGTGCCGAAGACGACGTACTCACGGGTGGGGTGGCCCCGCTCGGCCATGGCCTCCAGGCGGTCGGGGCCGAGCCCGAGGAGGGTCTCGAACTCCCAGGGAGCGGCGGTGGACGCCCTTCCGCCGAGGTGGTGGTCGATGCGGTGGACGAGCTCCCGGTCGTGGGTGGCGAAGGAACACGGGTGGCCCGAGTCGGCCAGTCGCCGCGCGTAGCCGAGGTAGACGGCGGGGAGTGCGGGGTCCTCGCGCGGGTGGGCGATGGTCTCGGGTTCGAGGAAGGCGCCCTTCACCAGGCGGATGCGCCCGGGCAGGGCGAGGAGCCGGGGCAGGTCCTCCGCGGTGCGGTGCAACCGGGCCTGGACGGTGACGCCCACGTGGTCGAAGGACGCGCAGAGGGCGCGGTGCACGGCCAGCACGGCGTCCGTGCGGTCGGAGCCCTCGGCGGAGATCATCATCTCTCGGCCGGTGTCCGCCGTGGCCCGGGCCAGTCGACCGGCATTGGCGAGAGCGAGGTCCTCGGACACGGCGAGACCGATGTGGGAGAGGTCCAGGGAGATCGAGCAGCCGGGCGGCAGCAGTCGGGTGGCCTCGAGGAAGACGTCGGTCTCCGCGGTGGCCCGCCGCGGGTCACGACAGCTCTCTCCCATGTACTCGACGCTCACGCGATGGCCGGAGGCGAGAACGCGCTTCGCCCGCTCGACCGCGTCGGCCAGGGTTTCGCCGGCCGTGAAGCGCCGGGCGACCTTGCGGGCCAGCGGGCCGAGGACCGGGTCCTCGGGGACGCGCCGCTTGAGGTCCTCGTCGAGCGCGAGGGCGCGCAGGACCTGCGCGGCCTGCGAGGACACGGTGGTGTCGGAAACGGGTGACTGCGTGGTCATCGGGGGCCCAGCTTTCGGGACGGGGGAGCTACGGAGCTACGGGTCACGAGCCTTCCAGGGCGGGGCGCCCCGCTGGAGTGGCAGAAATGACAAGTAGGCTGAAATTCCTGCCACCCATTCCTGCCCTCACCTCCCTGCCATCACCTCGACGCGAGAGGAACGTGGAGCCGATGCTGCGCGATGTCGCCGTCCTCGCCCTCAACGGCGCCCACGCCTTCGAACTCGGCATCTTCTGCGAGGTGTTCGGCATCGACCGCAGCGACGACGCGTTGCCCCGCTACGACTTCGCCCTCGTCTCGGCGAGCGGCGGCAGCACCAGCACCCGCCACGGCTTCGAGGTCCGGGCCCCGCACGGCCCGGAACGCCTGGCGTCCGCGGACCTCATCTGCGTCCCGGCCTACGACCTGGGGGAGCGGCAGCCGGACGGCGTGGCCGAGGAACTGCGTGCCGCCGCCGAGCGGGGTGCCCGCATCCTGAGCATCTGCACCGGTGCCTTCCTCCTGGGCCAAGCCGGCCTGCTGGACGGACGACGGTGCACCACCCACTGGCGGTACACCGGGGAACTCGCCCGCCGCCACCCCCTGGCCCGGGTCGAATCGGACGTCCTCTACGTCGACGAGGATCCGGTCATCACGGGAGCCGGCACCGCCGCGGGCGTCGACACCTGCCTCCACCTGGTCCGCAAGGAGCACGGCAGCGCCGTCGCCAACGCGATCGCCCGTCGCATGGTGGCGCCCCCGCACCGGGAGGGCGGCCAGCGTCAATACCGGGAACGCCCCCAGCCCGGGGAGAGGACCGGGTCGCTGGCCGCCGTCCTGGTGTGGATCGAGGCCAACCTCGACCAGGACCTGACCGTCGAGGCGATGGCCCGTCGTGCCCACCTGTCCCCGCGCACGTTCGCCCGCCGTTTCCAGCAGGAGACCGGTACCACCCCCCTGCAGTGGCTGACGGGGCAGCGGGTCCTCCTCGCCCAGCAGCATCTGGAGGCCACCGACGAGTCGATCGCGGCCATCGCCCGGCGCGCCGGCTTCGGGACCATCGACAACCTCCGCCACCACTTCGCCCGCCGCCTCGGAACCACACCCCGGAGCTACCGGCGCACCTTCCACGCGCCCGACGACGAGTCATGACCGGGCATGACGGCCGGGCCCGGTCGATCGGCTGAGGCTTGCTCAGCGGCGGCCCAGGAGCCTCGCCAGGAGGCCGCCGCCCTTCTTCGCGTCGCGGTCACAGCTGCACCGGTCGGCCTTGGGGACGCCGGCGAGCACTTGGTCGACGTGCATGCCGCACCCCGCATAGCCGGCCTTGCCGCAGGTGCGGCACACAGTACGTCGACACATCGCCATACTCCTCGCGTGCGGTGCGGAAGGGGACCCTTCCGCCGTCCAATATACCTACGGGGGTATTTTTCCGGGCGGTGGGGTCAAGGGCTGCGATGGCGGGCGGACCCGGCCGTCGCGCTGTGGTGCGGGCCCCGGCCCGTCAGAGCCGGAAGACGCGCGCCTCGCCGGGCGCGACGGTGACCGACCTGCCCCGGAGGCGGATCGGCACCGGCTCCTGCCGGCTCTCCCGCACCCTGACCGTCACCGTCCGGTGGTCGGCGGCGACGACCACGCCCCAGTGACCGCGGTAGCGGAGTTCCAGTTCGAGGCGGCCGAGGGCGGACGGGAGGTGGGGGTCGAGCCAGAGCGCGTCCTCCCGGATCTCCAGGCCGGTGTAGCAGCGCTGGAGCAGGTCGACGGCGCCCGCCATGGCGCCCAGGTGGATGCCTTCCGCCGTGGTCCCGCCCCGGCCGTCGCGGAGGTCGGCCACCAGGGCGTCGCGGAAGTACCGCCAGGACGCCCGTCGGTCGGACCGGGTCAGCACCCAGGCGTGCACCACCGAGCTGAGCGTCGAACCGTGGACGGTGCGCCTGAGGTAGTAGGCGGTGGTGCGGCGCTGGAGTTCGTGCCGGGCGGGATAGCCGAGGTGGCGGAGCAGGTCCCGGACCTCGCGGGCGGAGAACAGGTACCAGATCATCAGCGCGTCCGCCTGCTTGGAGGCCTGGTAGCGGTTGACGGTGTCGCCCTCGGCCTCCAGGATCCGGTCGAGCCGGCGCAGGTCGGTGTAGCGGCCGCGGTAGGCCGTCCAGTCGAGTTCGGCGAGCCGCTCGTAACCGTCGAACTGGCTGAGCACCCCGTGGTGGAAGGGCACGTGGAGGCGCCGGCCGACCTCCCGCCAGCGGTCCAGCTCGGTGCCGTCCAGCGCCAGGCGTTCCAGCAGCTCGTCGCGGCGGTATCCGGGCAGGACGTTCAGGGTGTCCCGGGCGCGGGCGAGCACCCAGGAGGCGAGCAGGTTGGTGTAGGCGTTGTCGTCCAGTCCGGGGCCGTCCGCCCAGGGGTAGGCGTCGTGGTACTCGTCGGGTCCGAGCACGCCGCGGATCGACCACCGTTCCCGGGCCGGGTCGTACCGGGCCGCCGAGGACCAGAACCGGGCGATCTCCAGCAGCATCTCGGCCCCGGCGCCGGCCAGGAAGTCCAGGTCTCCGGTGGCCTGGTAGTACTGCCAGACGTTGTACGCGACCGCCGATCCGACGTGCCGCTGGAGGTGGCTGTGGTCGGGCAACCACCGCCCCGACAGCGGGTTGAGGTGGAGCCGTTGGGACTCCTCGCGGCCGTCGCTCCCGCTCTGCCACGGGTACATCGCGCCGCGCAGGCCCGCCTCCCGGGCGCCCTGCCGGGCCGCTTCGAGCCGTCGGTGGCGGTAGCGCAGCACGGCCCTGGCGAGCTCGGGGAACCGCAGGTTGAGCAGCTGGAGGACGAACAGTTCGTCCCAGAACACGTGGCCGCGGTAGGCCTCGCCGTGCAGGCCGCGCGCCGGGATGCCGACGTCGAGGTCGGCGGAGTGCTCGGAGTAGCTCTGCAGCAGGTGGAACAGGCTGAGGTGCAGCGGTCCGGCACCGTCGAAGTCCGCCTCGATCCGGCAGCGGTGCCACAGCTCCGCCCAGCGGACCTCGTGTTCGGCCAGCAGCGCCCCGAAGTCGGGAGCCCGGGCGGCGAGCAGCCGGGAGGCGTGCAGGGGCGTCTCGATCGCCGGATCGTGGGAGGTGTGGACCGCCACGGTCTTCTCGACCGTGACCGGCCGGCCGCGTCCGGCCCGCACGGTGAGGATCTGGGACGCCCGTCCCGTCCCGAGGTCCTCGGTGCCGCGCGCGGGTTCACCGGAGCCGCGCACCAGGGTGCGGGCGGCGAGCGCGATGCGCAGCGGGGAATGGCCGGCCGTGGCCTCCAGCCAGAGCAGGCCGTCCCCGTCGGTGCCGTGGCCGGCCGGTTCGAGGTGGCGGGAGGCGAGGCCGCGGTAGCGCGCGACCCCCGTGTTGGTGACGGTGCCGTCCAGGGCCGACCGGATCTCCAGCGGCCCCGACCAGTTCTCGGGCGTGAAGGTGCTCTCCAGCGCGACCAGGTGGGGCCGTGCCTGGCTGGCCAGGCGGCGCTGGACGAGCCGGGTCCGTCGCCCCCGGGAGTCCGTGACGAGGGCGCGCCGGGTGAGCACTCCCCGCCGCACGTCCAGTTCCACGGACTGCTCGGCGGGCGGGCCGGTGAACCAGTCGCCGCCGGCGGGGCGGAAGGTCAGTGGCAACCAGTTCGGGGCGTTGACCAGGTCCTCGTTGGTGACGGTCCGGCCCGCGACGGTTGAGGAGGCGCGGTCGTAGCAGCCGGCCAGGTAGGTGCCGGGGTAGTGGACACCGTCCGCGACCGATTCGGGGGCGGCGCCGCGCGTCACGAGGTAGCCGTTGCCCACGGCACAGAGCGCCTCGCGCAGGCCCTCCTCCGCGGGGTCGAAGCCCTCGTACCGCAGGGTCCACGGGTCCGGCATCAACGGGTACCCGGGCCCGGTCGGGGTGGATCCGTCCGCTGCCACGTGGCGACCTCCGCGCTGCCGGTCCGCCTCCGGTCCCGGTCTGCCTCCAGTGTGCGCAAGACGGCGTCGGGCCGCTCACCCGGCGGCGTCCGCGTCGGGCCGCTCACCCGGCGGCGTCCCCGCCGGGCCACTCACCATCCGGTACCCGGCGGCGCCCCGTCCGGACCGTCCTCGGTGCGGATGGCCCGGCCGGTGACGGCGGTCGGGTGCAGGCGGATCCAGACGTCGCGCCGTCCGCCGGCCCACGGGTCGGGGCCCGCACGCCGGCTGAGCCGGTCGATCGCCTCCGGCTCGTCGAACGCGGCGGCCCGGCCGGTGACCAGCACGCTCCAGCCGGTCCGGAACGCCTCGTCGATCCGGTCGACCTCGAAGGCGATCCGGGTTCCGGGGGTGGCCGCGAGGGCGCTGCGGGCCGCCGTGCGGAAGAGCACGGTCCCGTCGAGCGCCCGGTAGTTGACCGGGAGGACCACCGGGCCGAGCGCGGTGGTCAGCGCCACCCGCCCGACACCACCGGCCGCCAGCCTGCGCCAGCACTCGGGGACCGTCAGCTCCACCAGCACCGGGTGGGCCGCTGCGGCGTACCCGCCGGGCGGGAGGTCGACCTCGCCGCCGAGGAGCTCGGAGACGGTGGTGCCGAGCGCATCGGCCAGCCTGATGAGCGGTCCGGCGTCGGCGGTGGTCGGTGAGGACTCCAGGTACTCGAGGAAGCCCTCCGCCATCCCGGCCCGGGCGGCCACCTCCGCCCGGCCGAGCCCGAGTTCCCGGCGGCGCCGTGCGATGCGGCGGCCGAGGTCCCCGGGGCGGCCCCGGCCGACCGCTTCCTCCGCGCGGGCCGGCCGCGGTGCGGGCGGCTCGCCGCCTTCGAATCGCATGAACACGGGGTGCTCCCTCCGGATCCCCGGGCCCCGCACGGGCCCGGACCCGATGCCGCCGGACGGTCGGCTCCATTCCCAGGATCGGTCGGCGGTGCCTTCGCCGGCAGGGCCCTCCGGGCCACCCCGCACCGCCGCCAGGGGTCGTCCGGCGGTGCCGCACAGGGGCCGGTCGGCCCCTACCCGGGGTGGGCTCCGGCGGGCAGGCTGGAGGGAACCGGGGCACCAGGAGGGCCGCCATGTCCATCGCCCGTCTTGGCCGGGGCACTGCCGAGGCACTGCTCGCGGACGGCACCACCGTCACGATCCGCCCGGTCGGCCCGCAGGACCGCGAGGCCGTCCTGGGCCTGCACGCGGACCGGATGTCGGAGGAGAGCCGGCGGCTGCGCTTCTTCGGCGTGAGCCGCGACGCGCCGCTGCGGGCCGCCGACCGGCTCTGCGGGGAACCGGGCGACGGACTGCTCTGCCTGGGTGCCTGGGTGGGCGACGAGCTGATCGGCGAGGCCGACTGCGAGATCCCCGACGACCGTCCGGAGACCGCCGAACTTGCGTTGGCCGTCGCCGACCGGTGGCACCGCAGGGGCGCCGCGACGCTCCTGCTGGAACACCTGGTGCACGCCGCGCGCGCCCGCGGCGTCCGGGTCTTCGAGGCCGACACCCTGGCCGGCAACCGCGGTGTCCACAAGGTCTTCGCCGACCTCGGGCTGCCCGTCCACCGGCGGCTGGACCGCGGCGAGATCCGGGTCCGGGTGCCGCTCGACGAATCGGACGAACGCTACCGCGCGGCGGTGGACGAACGCGGCCGCCGTGCCGACGTCGCCAGCCTCAGGGCCCTGCTGCGGCCGGGCTCGGTCGCGGTGGTCGGAGCCTCCCGTCGGGAGGGGTCGGTGGGGCGCACCGTGCTCGCGAGGATCCGGGGAGGAGGGTTCACCGGGCCGGTCTGGGCGGTCAATCCGCAGGCCGCCGAGATCGACGGCGAGCCCGCGTACCCGTCGGTGGCCGCCCTGCCCGCGGTGCCGGACCTCGCGGTGCTGGCGGTGCCGGCGCCGGCGGTGGCGGACGCGGCCGAGGAGTGCGGCCGGGTCGGCGTCCGCGCCCTGGTGGTCCTCGCCTCCGGCCTCGGGGCTGACGAGGCGGGACGGTTGACGCACGCCTGCCGACGGCACAGCATGCGCCTGGTCGGACCGAACAGCCTCGGCACCGCGCAGACCGACCCGGCCGTCCGCCTGGACGCCGAGTTCGGCGGGGCGTTCCCGCTGCCCGGGACGGCCGGGGTGGCGGTGCAGAGCGGCGGCGTCGGGATCGCCCTGCTGAAGCGGCTGGCCTGGCTGGGCGTCGGGGTGTCGAGTTTCGTGTCGCTCGGCGACAAGTACGACGTCAGCGGCAACGACCTGCTCCAGTGGTGGGAGAGCGACGGCCGCACCGACCTCGCCCTGCTGCACCTGGAGTCGTTCGGTAGCCCGCGTGCGTTCGCGCGCACCGCCCGCCGGGTCTCCCGGAAGCTTCCGGTGCTCACGGTGGACGCCGGGCGCTCACCCGCCGGACGCCGGGGTGCGGCCTCGCACACGGCGGCGGCGGCCACCCCCACGGTGATCCGCGAGGCGCTGTTCCGCCAGGCCGGGATCACCGCGACCCGCGGCATCGGCGAACTCGTCGACGCCGCTGCGCTGTTGCACGCCCAGCCGCTTCCGGCCCCGCGCGGGGCGGTCGCGGTGGTGTCCAACGCCGGCGGAATCGGCATCCTGGCCGCCGACGCCTGCGCCGACGCCGGGCTCCTGCTGCCCGAACTCGCCGACGACCTCCGGCGGTTGCTGCCCGGAGGAGCTTCCGTCCGGAACCCCGTGGACACCACGGCCGCCGTCAGCCCCACCGAACTGGCGCGTTGCCTCGAAGCGTTGGAGCGCAGCCCGTCGATCGACGCGCTGCTGGTCTGCCTGGTGCCGACGGCGCTCGCCACCGACCCCGCTCACGACCCCGTCCGCGCGCTGCTGGAGGGTCCGGGCCGGCGCCGCGTCCCGATCGTGGCCGTCCTGCCCGACCAGGAAGTCCCCGTGCGCTACCTGAAGGGCGCCGACGGCCACCCGCTGCCGGTGTACGCGGACACCGTCCCCGCCGCCCGGGCCCTCGCCCACGCCCGCGACCGAGCCCGGTGGCTGGCCGAGCCGGCCGGCGAGGACGCCGACGCCCCCGGCTGTGACGTCAGGACCGCCCGCAGCCTGGTGAGCGGCTTCCTCGCGACCACCCCCGAGGGCGGCTGGCTCGATCCGGTGAGCACCGCCGACCTTCTCGAAAGCCACGGCCTCCCGCTGACCACCTCGGTCTGGGCGCGGGACGAGCACTCCGCCGTCGTGGCCGCCGGAGCTCTGCGCCGCCTCGGGTACGAGGGCAAGGTCGTGGTCAAGGCGTACTGGCCCGGCCAGGTCCACAAGAGCGCGGCGGGGGCGGTCCGGGTCGGCCTCCGGACGGACGCCGAAGTCCGAGGCGCCTACCGGGAGTTCGCCGAGTCCTTCGGCACCCGGCTGGCGGGCGCGGTGGTGCAGCCGATGGCCGCACCCGGCATCGAACTGCTGGCGGGCGTCGTCCAGGACCGCGTGTTCGGCCCGCTCGTCGTGCTCGGCATGGGCGGCACCGCCACCGACGTGCTCGACGACCGGGCGGCGCGACTCGCCCCGCTCACCGAACGGGACCTCACCGGCATGGTGACCGAACTCCGCGGCGCACCCCTCCTGTTGGGCCACGACGGAGCTCCCCCGGTCGACCTCGCCGCCGTGCGGTCCGTCCTCGCCCGGCTCTCCCGGCTCGCCACCGACCTGCCCGAACTCGTCGAGGTCGACCTCAACCCGGTCATCGCCGGCCCGACCGGAGCCGTCTGCGTCGACGCCCGGGTCCGTCTCGAACCCCGGCCTTCGTTCGACCCCTACCTGCGACGGCTGCGCCGACCGGCCGTTGCCGAGGAGGCGTGAGAGCCGTGAGTCACAGCGTTCTCGACGGAGCGTCGTCCGACGCCTTCCCCGGCGGCGGGGTGCCCTCCCCGTCGACCCGGACCCGGGTCGGTGCGTGCATGAGCCGGCCCGGCGTCGCCGTCACCCCCCGGACCGACTTCGCCACCGTGGTCGCCGCCCTCACCGCCTCCCGGCGCGGCGTCCTGCCCGTGGTGGCGGTCGACGGCACGGTCGACGGCGTCATCTCCGCGTCCGACCTGCTCGCCGCGTACGCCGGCGAGCGGGTGGCCGTACGCGGGCGTGGGGAGCTGCTCGCCCGTGATCTCATGACCTCCCCGGCGATCACCGTCACGGACGGGACCGGCGTCGCCGACGCGCTCGCCCTGCTGACCCGGCACTCCCTGCACCACCTGCCCGTGGTGGACGGCGACGGCCGGCTGGTGGGCCTGCTCTCCCCGCACGACCTGCTCGACGCCCTGCGCCGCGACGACGAGGCGATCCGCACGGAGGCGCTCACGCTCGCCCTCACCCCCGGCACGGGCGTGGTCCCGAGCTCGCTGCACGTCCGCTGCGAACGCGGCCGGGTCATCATCGCCGGACGCACCCGTACCCGCAGCGACGCCGCCGCGCTCTGCCTGCAGATCGCCCGCATCGACGGGCTCACCGGGCTCACCGACCGCCTCACCTGGGACATCGACGACACCGCGCCGCCGAACGGTGCCTGACGCCCGGCGCGTCAACGGCCCCGGCCCGGGCGGCGGGAGAATCCCGTCCCCTCACCCGCACCGCCGTCGTTCCCGGCCGGCCGGGCACCGGAGAGCCCATGGCGGCCCCGGCGCGGAGCCGGCCGGCTCCGAGGGACGCCGGCCTGGCGGGGGCGGGAGGGACCGGTTGTGATGGGAGAGGCGAACCGACACCCCGGCCTCCCCCGACGCCCGGAGCCCGGAGCCGACGCGCCGCCCCGGCCGCGAAGGAGGAGACCGTGAACACCGTCCCGCCGAGGGATCAAGCCGACGAGTCCGGCCGGGACCGTCCTCGGGACGACGCGATGACCGCGCCCGTGTGCGCCGCGGTCGACGGTTCGGGGGAGAGCCTCGCCGCCGCCCGTTGGGCGGCCGACGAGGCCGCCCGGTCCGGCGCGCCGCTGTGCCTGGTGCACGCCTGGCCGTGGCCGCAGCACACGGCCCCGGGACTGCCCGGGGTGAGCGAGGTGCGGGGCAGGGCCGTCACCCTGCTGGCCGACGCCGCCGCCGGACTGCGTGCGAGCCATCCGGACCTGGACATCCGGACGGTCCTCGTGGACCGGCGTGCGCCGCGCGGGATCACGGCCGGCGCCGAGGGGGCCGCACTGCTGGTGGTCGGGTCGGCCGGGCCGCACGGTCCGGCGGGTCTGCCGCTGGGCTCGGTGGGCCTGTCCGTGGCGCGTCACGCGTCGTGCCCGGTCGTCCTGGTGCGCGCCGGCGCGACCGGGGCCCGGACGCCGGGGGAGGTGGTGGTGGGTGTCGACGCGGACGACCTGGCCGAGCCGGTGCTCGACTTCGCGCTGGGTGCGGCGCGGACCAGGCACGCGCCGCTCCGCGTCGTCCACGCGTGGACACCGCCGGGGCGGTGGTGGGAACTGCCCGACGTGGAGCGGGCGGAGTTCGCGGTCCGTGAGCTGCGGGGGCTGGACCGGGCACTTCGCAGCCGGCGGACGGACGTGAAGATGATCAAGGACATCCGGCGCTCCGACGCCGCGGAGGCGCTGCTGGAGACGGCCCGGTCCGCCGACCTGCTCGTCGTCGGGCGGACCGGCCGGGCGCTCGGGCCGGTCGCCCACGCGGTGATCCACCGTGCGCCGTGCCCGGTCGCGGTCGTTCCGCACGGCTGAACCGGTGGTGGGGGAGGGTGGCGCAAACAGTCGGCGGTGGAACCGAACGGCCCAACCCAGGCCCCCGGTTCCGGCCGTACGGGGCCGCCACCGGGGTTCGGCGCCGCCCGGGCGGCCCGTGGCGAAGGTCGCCGTTCCGGCGGAATCTGGAACGGAACCGGAACCGGCGCCACCGGTCGGTTCCGCCACCCACGGGTCCGAGGGGAGTGACCCGGCGCGGAGCACGTGAGGTCGCGCCCGCCCGGACGTGACCCGCGGACACCGCCGAGCCGAGGAGCCACCGCCATGACCGACCGTCCCGACCTCGACGCGGACCCGCCGGCCGACCCCGCCGACCTCGCCCGCCGGGTCGACGAACGCCGCGACCAACTGGGTCTGAGCGAACAGATGCTGGCCCACGAGGCGGCCATGGCACCGGCCTACCTGCGGCACCTGCTGGCAGCCGGCCCGGACTTCGACCCGCCGGGTTTCGTCCGGATCGCGGCGGCGCTCCGGATGACCTGGCCGGAGCTGCTGCAGGGCCGTGCCGACGCCCCGCCGGGGCAGGCGGCACCCGGCCCGCGTCCCCTGCTGGCCCACCTCAGCGCACCCGAGTGCTGGGAACTGATCGGTACGCACGGCATCGGCCGGATCGCCCTGCCCGTCGAGCCGGGGCCGGCCGTCTATCCGGTCAACTACGCCGTGGACGGGGGATCGATCGTCTACCGGACGGCTCCGGGGGGCGCCGCGGCTCCCGCGGACGGCTCTCCGGTCTCCTTCCAGGTCGACCACATCGACGAGCACCTCAGCCGGGGCTGGAGCGTCCTCATCGTCGGCGAGGCCCGCCACGTCGACGACCCCGACGAGGAGCGGCGGCTGTCGGCGCTGCCCGGCGCCACCCCGTGGGCCGGTGGCTCCCGCCCGCTCTGGGTGCGGGTCGGCGTGGAGAAGATCACCGGCCGCCGGATCGGTACCGGATGACGCCCTGGCAAGCCGTTGCCGCCGCGGACAGCTGCTGCAGGGCGGCCTCGGGCTCGAAGCGCCCGCGGCGGAAGGTGGTGACGCGGCCGCCGGCAGGTCGGGCCGCTCGACGGGCGGGGTGCGCGCGCCGGGGCGCGGCGGGGGTGGTGGCGGCGGTCGGTCCGGCGTTGCCGTCGTCGGTCACGACGGCGTCGAAGTCGCTCCCCGGCCCGCCGCCTCAGCCGCCTCAGCCGCCTCGGCCGTCTCGGCCGCTGCCGCTGCTTCGGCGGCGATGCGGTCGAACTGGGCGCCCATCGCCTCGGCCAGTGCCTGGGCCGCCGACAGGGGCCGCACCATGACGGTCAGGTCGTCGATCCTCCCGTCCTCGTCGAAGTGCAGGAAGTCGCAGCCCTGGATCTGCCGGCCGCTCACGGTCGCGGTGAAGAGGAAGGCGTGGTCACGTCCGTCGGGGTTCGCGATCTCGCGCACGTAGGTGAAGTCCTCCAAGACGCGCAGCACGCCGCGCAGGATCGCCGCGGTGATCGCTTTGCCCGGGTAGGGCTTGAAGGCGACGGGGCTGGTGAACACGACGTCCTCGGCGAGCAGAGCGGCGATGGCCTGCTCGTCGCGGTCCTCGACGGCCTGGCGGAAGGGATGCATCGGCTCACTCCATAGTCATATAGTTGAATAGGCGTGTCGGCGAGTATGAAGCGATGGCGGCGGGATGTCCAGAGCCCGCGTACGGCGGTTCGGATCGGCGGCGGGCGAACGGTGACTAGTCGCGTTGTTGACTAGACAAGGGGGTGCTACGTTGACCGCATGGCCCTGCGGAACGCACTGATGGCGGCCCTCCTGGAGGGCGAGGCGTCCGGGTACGACCTCGCCAAGGGCTTCGACGCGTCCGTGGCCAACTTCTGGATGGCCACCCCCCAGCAGCTCTACCGTGAGCTGGAGCGCATGGAGGCCGACGGTCTGATCGCCGCCCGGGTCATCCACCAGGAGAAGCGCCCCAACAAGCGCCTGTTCTCCCTCACCGAGGCCGGCCGCGCCGCCGTCCGCGCCTACACCGAGGAACTCCCGAGCAAGCCCAGCACCATCCGCGACGAGCTCCTGGTCAAGGTCCAGAGCGTCGACGCCGGCGACGCCGCGGCCGTCCGTGCCGCCATCGCCGAGCGCATGGAGTGGGCCGCCGCCAAGCTCGCCCGCTACGAACGCCTCCAGGCGAAACTGCTCGACGGCCGCACCGAGGAAGAACACCTCGCCCAGGCCGAACGAATCGGCCCCTACCTCACCCTCCTGCGCGGCATGGCCTTCGAGCGGGAGAACCTCAGCTGGGGAGAGACCGCTCTCCGCGTCCTGGACCAGCGCTCGGTCCTCCAGGACTGAAGGCGCGCCGGCCGCGGCACACGGGCCGGCCGGCGGACCCGGAGTCCGTCGGGGTCGCCGTCGTCGAGTGCGACGGACCGCCGGCCGAACGCGCGGTCGCACTGCTCGGCCGGCTCACCCGTGAGGCCGACGGCGCCCGGTACCTCCTGCCGACCGACGGCTGGGCGGGACGGCGCTACGAGGACGGCTGGCTGACGGTGGACCTCTGCGCCCACCCGGAGTCGTTCCGGTCCGACGCGGTCGACCCGGACGCCTTCGAGCAGCTCGCCGACACCGAGCCGCGGGCGGTCCGGCTTTTCTCCGGGTCCGTACCGAAGCCGCCCCCGAAACCGTCGCCCGGGCCGTGCGCCCCACCGCCGTGATCACCTCGGCCGCCGGTACCCCGGCCGACACGGCCGTCGAGGAACTGATCGCCGGTACGGCCGAGCCGCTGATCTTCGGCCCGCCTCAGCGGGGCGGCGCCTGAGCTCGGCCGCCGCCCCCCTGAGGCGGTCCGCGCCCTGCCGCGCCTCACCCCGCCCCGCCGCGCCTCACCGTGCCGGGCCGAACCCGCCCCAGACCGAAGCGGAACCGCCCGCCGACCGGGCGTCGACCCGGTAGCCGTCGTTCGCGGTGTTGCGCACGCCGGTGGCGTGGTTGAACTGGGCGGCGAACTCGTGCTGTCCGACCGGCACCGTGCGGCCCGGCTTGAGGACCCAGCGGTACACCAGCGCGCCGCCGGACTCCTGGACGGTGACGGTGAAGTCGTCGTTCGGCAGGGTCAGCCAGTTGCCGGGGTCCCGCACGTCGCCGGTCTGCGCGATGCGCAGCTCGACGGTGAGCGAGGTGAGCGGCTGGACGGTCCTGAGGACGAGGTCGTGCTGGCCCCAGTAGGGGTTGCTGTGCTGGTCGACCGATCCCTCCGACCACAGGGGCCCGTTCTGGGGCCGGCTGCTCGCCGACGGGGTCGGGCGCGGACCGGCCGGGCTGGTGGCGGACGGCGCCGGGACGGCGGCGGCCGGGGGAGCCGAGGGTGTCGGGGTGGGAGGGGGAGGGGGAGTGGCCGTGGTGGAGGGGGCCGCGGGAGCGGTGGTGACGGTGTCCGACGGGGAAGTCCGGGCGATGCCGGCGACGGCGAGACCGCCGGTCGCCAGGATGCCGGCGGTGGCGATGCCGGCGAGGGCGGCCTTGGGCCACGACCTCGCGAACGCCGAGGTGCGGTGGCGGACGGGAGGGCCGGCCGCGCCGCGCTGGACGCGTGCCAGGATCCGTGCGCGGTCGGGCTGGTGGGCCTCGGCCGCCTCGCGCAGCCGCCGGGTGATGTGATCGTTCACCGGTTCCTCCTTCCTGTCGTCAGTTCGCCGACCGCTCGTGCGCCGAGCGCGCGTTCCAGCTCGGCCATCCCCTTCGAGGTCTGGCTCTTCACCGTACCGACCGATATGCCGAGCGCCACGGCGGTGTCCTTCTCCGACAGGTCGAAGGCGTGGCGCAGCACCACGCACGCCCGCTTGCGGAACGGCAGCCGGGCGAGCGCCGTCCGGACGTCCAGCACGGCCGCCACGTCCGGCCCGTCCGTTCCCTCCGGGGAGCGGGACCAGAACAGCAGGATCCGGCGCCGCTCGCGGACCGCGCTGCGGATCCGGGCCCGGGCCATGTTGGCGACCACGCCGCGCGCGTAGGCGAGCGGGTGGTCGGCCGCGCGGAGCCGGTCCCAGCGTTGCCACAGGGCGATCAGGGCGTCTGCGGCGAGGTCGTCGGCCGCGTCCGTCTCGCCGGTCAGGAGGTGGGCGAGACGGGCGAGTTCGGCGTAGTGGCGTTCGAAGAATTCGTGGAACTCCGCGGACGCGTCATCGAGGAGCATTTCCCCCGGTCGCCCTCTCCCTGCAATGTGAGCGTTAACAACAGGTGTGAGCGTAGCAGTGCCCGTCTTCGGGGCGGAGCGGTGGTCGCTCCGGTGGGGTACCGCCGGCCGGCGGGTGAGCGGCGCGGTCAATGCCGGGCGAACTGGACTCGGGTCGGCTGGGCGACGTCCGGTTTCACGGCGATCCCGTCGACGGTCAGTTGCTCCCCGTAGAGGTCGGTGACCCTGATCGTTCCGCCGCACCCGCTGCCGTCGGGGGAGAGGAAGTAGTTGTAGTCGGTACGGGACAGCTGCCGCCAGCCACCGGCGGTCCGGACCTCCAGCGCCGCCACCGGGTTCCGGTGGCCGATCACCTGGATCCCGCACCACCACTGGCTGGATCCGGTCTTGTACCGGATCGACATCGTGTCGGGTGCCGTGCCGGGGCTCAGCAGCGTCCAGGTGACCGGCAGGCGGCCCACCGAGAGTTCGGCGAGCTTGCTGAAGGCCTCGTGGCTCAGGTCGAGCTGCCCGGGTGCGCAGGGCAAGGGGCACTCGTTGACGATCCGCACCGTGATGCTCGCCCCGTTGGCGGCACGGACGAGCACGGACGCCCCGCACGCCCGGGACGACTCGTAGTCGGTGTGGTTCATCGCCGCGATCATGAGGTCGCCGGACGGGCCGAACGAGCAGGCGCCGTTGCCGTCGGCGGCGTCGTAGGAGGTCGCGACGCCCTGGTAGCTCGCCCCGGGCTTGATCCGCCCGGCCAGGGACGCCGGGGCCGGTGCGGTACGGGCACTGCTGGCGGCGGCCGAGGGCGACGGGGCGGCCGTGGTGGCCGACGGCCGCGGCGTGGGGCTGGCCGACGGCGACGGGGTGCCGGTGGCCGAGGGCGCGGGCGGGGTACCGGTGACCGACGGTGGCGCCGCCGAGGGCGTGGGATCGGCCTGGGCGGTGGCGCCCGGCGGAGTGCCCGGCTCGGTGGCCCCGACGGAGCCGACCGCGACGGAGGCGGCGGCAGCCGGCTCCGCGGCGGTGGCGCCGCCCCCGCCGCCCGGCAGCAGCGCGAAGGCCAGGCACACCAGGACACCGACCGCCACCAGCGCCAACGGTATGCCCATGACCAGCCCGCGCCTGCGGTTCGACTGCGGGGCGGCGTGCTTCGTTGCCTTCATTCCCGTCCGTTCGGTAGATCGACTCGACGTTGCACTGCCCAGTGGTCGCCGGGCACCGGAAAGGTTGCCGCGCCGGCGCAGGTTTTTTCTGGCGGTCGGGCCGTGGGCGGGCGACGCGCCGCCGCCCGCCCACGGGCCGTGCCGGTCAGGACGGGTCGCCGTACACCACGCCGCGGCCGTAGCCGCCCAGGTACACCCGGCCGTAGACGTCGGGGTCGCCGGAGACGACGTTGATGACGCTCCCGCCGAACTGGTGCTGGTCGTCGTTGATCCGGACCCAGGTCGAGCCGCCGTCGGTGGAGCGGAACAGGCCGGTGACCCCCTTCACCCTTCCGCTGAGGTAGAGGGACTGGTAGCCGGAGCCGGGCGCCGCCTTGCCGAAGCCGACCGCGCTCGCCTGCTCCACGCCGTCGAGCCTGCGGAAGCTCGCCCCGCCGTCGGTGGAGTGCCGCAGCCCGTTGCCCCCGCCGGCGATCCACAGGTCACCGGCGACGCCCGGGACGGCCTTGAGCTGCCCGTCACCCACGCCGGTGGCCCGGGCGGTGAAGTGCCTCCCACCGTCGGTGGAGGCGTACAGGGTGCCGCCGCTGAGGGCGTAGAAGGTGTTCGCCGCCGAACGGTCGGCCACCACGGCCGCGTCCTTCGGCAGGCCGGAGACCGCCGCCCAGGAGGTGCCGCGGTCGGTCGAGAGGAACGGCGGCTGGCCCGCGGGGGTCCACACCACGGTGGCGCCGTCCGCCGAAACGGCGGCCGAACCGCCGCCCGCGTCGCCCACCGGAGCCGCCGCGAAGGGCGTCCAGCCGGCGCCGCCGTCCGTCGAGTAGGCACCGTGCTGCGCTCCGCCGAGGCCGACCCGCACCATGAACGCCGGCTTGCCCTGGGCGAAGTCGATGCCGGTGGTGTTGGTGAACAGCGGCCCGCTCAGCGCCTTGGCGGGGACCTTGGTCAGGTCGTCGTGCCGGAATCCGCTGACGTCGCCGAGCGCGCTGATCAGCGGGAGGCCGGGAGGCTTGACCAGGCCGAGCGTCGCGGTCTCCTCCAGGCCCCTGGCCGGAATGGTCCAGTGCGTCGGCCGGCCGCCGTCCGCCGCGGTCACGTCGTTGCTCCCCCACATGCCCGAGCCGGTGCCGTACAGCACGTGCCCGGAGTCGAAGGGGTCGATGGCCAGGGCGCCCATCCAGTGCCCGATGCCGGTACCCACGTACGGTGCCGCGGAGCCGTCCCGTTCCGAGCTCGCGCCGAGGGCCTTCCAGGTGGCGCCGCCGTCGGTCGAGCGGTACAGCTCGTCGGAGGGCCACCAGCGGTCCAGCGTGGTGACCATCACCGTGGCCGGGTGCTGCGGGTCCACCGCGAGCCCGGCGAAGCCGTAACCGCCGCTGGACGGCGATACGTTCTTCCAGGCCCCGGTCGAGGGCGTGTACTTCCACACCGATCCGGCCGTCACGCCGTTCGGTCCGGGGGCGTTGGTGTACGTCAGGTAGAACGAGCCGTCGCCGGACAGCACGCCGTGCTGCGGCAGCTGCCCCGTCGGCTGGCCGGGGACGGCCTGCCAGGTGGCGCCGCCGTCGGTGGAGCGGTACAGGGAGGTCGACCGGTCGGCCACCCCGACGTAGATCGTCCGGCTGCCGGACGGGCCGAACGTCACGAAGGACAGGCCGACGCCGCTGCTCGCACCGTCCTTGACGGGGAAGCCACCGACCTGGTTCCAGGTGACGCCGTAGTCGGTGCTGCGCCAGAGGCCGTTCTTGCGGGTGCCCAGGTAGAGCGTGCGGTGGTCGGACGGGTCGACCACCAGCCGCTCGCCCATGGACCGGCCGTCCTCGTTGCCGCCCAGCTTGAACGGCAGGTCGGTGCGCTGGAACGTCCGCCCCTGGTCGGTGGAGCGGAGGATCGCGCCGTTGCCCGCCCAGTCGTTGGTGTAGGTGCCGCTGGCGAGGTACAGCCGGTTCGGGTCGACCGGGTCGGTCGCCAGGCTCTCGATGCCCAGCAGGTTCCAGTCGCCGCCGCCGATCCAGTCGGTCAGCGAGGTCCACCGTCCGGCGGCCGCGTCCCAGCGGTACGCGCCGCCGATGTCCGTCCGGGCGTACAGCAGGTCCTTGCGGGCCGGGTTGAAGACCAGTCCGGTGACGAACCCGCCGCCGACGATCTGGGCGTTGTGCCAGGTGTACCCGCCCGTGCCGGACACCTTGACCAGCCGCCACTGCTGGTTGGTGCTGCCCCGGTCGGCGTACTGGATGAGGGGAACGCCCTCGTCCTTGCCGCCCCCCCACACGTCCAGCACCATGCCGCTGTTGCGGGAGACGAACTTCACCGCGCCGTCGCCGACGTCCTGCACCTTCCACTGCTGGGCGGCGGAGGCGTGGTCGGTCTGCTGCTCGATCGCGGCGGCGGACTGCGAGGAGTCACCGCGCACTCCGAGGACCTTGTGGCTGCCGCGGTTCTCCAGCTCGTAGTAGCCGTCCCCCGCGAGCCTCAGCCGCCACTGCTGGCCGGCGGCACCGGGCACCCGGTTCATCTGCCGGATCCAGGCGCCGTCGGCCGCGTCCGCACCGGGCACGTCCAGTGCCTTGTCGCTGCGGACGGACACCAGCGTGTAGTAGGCCTCGGGATCCACCGACGCGGCCTTCGAATCGGCCTGCACGAACAGCAGGTAGGGGCCGAGCACCCCGGGCACGCCCAGCGCCAGGGCGAGCGTGGTCCAGCGCCGGCGGTGGCGCCCGCGGGGCCGCCGCGCACCACCGGCCGCGCGGGCGCGCCGGCCGCGGCCGTCCGTGGTGGGATCCGTCTCGTTCATGGGGGGCTACTCCTTGCTCCGGCCCTGCCGCCGCGCACCCGCCCGGATCGGCGGTGCGCGGCGGCGGACGGCGGTGGGATCGGACGACCCCTGGCGCTTCCGCCCTCGGGGTCACCCGTCAGTTGCCGCCGTGGCCGGGGAGGTTGCCGCCTGCGGAGAAGATTTTCGGGACGGCTGTGAAGCGCCCGGAAACGGACGTCGCCCTCGGCCGTCCGATGGAGGACGGCCGAGGGCGAGGTGGGCAGCCGGGGGCGGTCCCGGCGTCAGGAACCGGCCCGGCGCTTGTTGTAGACGTCGAAGCCGACCGCCGCGAGCAGGACCAGGCCCTTGATCACCTGCTGGTAGTCGGTGCCGATGCCGACGAGTGACATGCCGTTGTTGAGCACGCCCAGCACCAGGCCGCCGATGATGGCGCCCAGGACGGTGCCCACGCCGCCGCTGGCCGAGGCGCCGCCGATGAACGCGGCGGCGATGGCCTCCAGCTCGAAGTTGATGCCGGCCTGGGGCGTGCCGGCGTTGAGCCGTGCCGCGAAGACGAGCCCGGCGAGCGCCGCCAGGACGCCCATGTTGGTGAAGGCGAGGAAGACGACCCGCTTGCTCTTCACCCCCGACAGCTTGGCAGCCGCCTCGTTGCCGCCGATGGCGTAGGTGTGCCGGCCGATGATCGAGTTGCGCATCAGGTAGCCGAAGCCGACCAGCAGCGCTCCGAGGATCAGCAGCACGATCGGGACGCCGTGGTAGCTGGCCAGCAGCAGGGTGAAGACCACCACGGCGGCGGTGATCACGGCCAGCTTGGCGAGGAACAGCCCGAGGGGGAGCGGCTCCAGCCCGTACGAGGCGGTCTGCCGCCGGCCGCGCACCTCCTGGAGGATCGCGACGGCCAGCACCGCGAGGCCCAGCAGCACGGTGAGGTTGTGGTAGTTGGTGTGCGGGCCGACCTCGGGGAGGAAGCCGCTGCTGATGCTCTGGAACCCCTTGGGGAACGGCGCGACCGACTGGCCCTGGAGCAGGATCTGGGTGCCGCCGCGGAACAGCAGCATGCCGGCCAGGGTGACGATGAACGACGGGATCCCCAGGTAGGCGATCCAGAAGCCCTGCCAGGCACCGGCGAGGGCGCCGACCACCAGCGCGGCCAGCACCGCCACGGGCCACGACACGTGGTGCTCGACCATCATCACCGCGGCGGCGGCCCCGACGAAGGCGGCCAGCGAGCCGACCGACAGGTCGATGTGCCCGGCGATGATGACGATCATCATCCCGATGGCGAGGATGAGGATGTAGCCGTTCTGCTGGATCAGGTTGGTGATGTTCAGCGGCTGGAGCAGGATGCCGTCCGTCCAGGCCTGGAACAGCAGCACGATCAGCGCGAGCGCGACCAGCATGCCGTACTGGCGCACGTTGCCGCGCAGCGCGCGGGCCAGCACGCCGCCGAGGGAGGGGCCGGGGCCGGACTGCGGCGCCTTCGGGGACGAATCGGGGATGATCTCGGTCTGGGCCATGCCTCACACCTGCTCGTTGCTGGATGCGGCGCTCATGGTCATGAGCCGCATGAGGGATTCCTGGGTGGCGTCGGCACGGGCCACCTCGCCGGTGATCCGGCCTTCGGCCATGGTGTAGATCCGGTCGCACAGGCCCAGGAGTTCGGGGAGTTCGGACGAGATGACGAGCACGGCCTTGCCCTGGGCGGCCAACTCGGCGATGACGGTGTAGATCTCCGCCTTCGCGCCGATGTCGATGCCGCGGGTGGGCTCGTCGAGGATCAGCACCTCCGGCTCGGCGAAGATCCACTTGCTGAGGACGACCTTCTGCTGGTTCCCGCCGCTGAGCGTGCCGGTCCGGGTGAACACCGTCGGGGCCTTGATGTTCATGGTGCGCCGGAAGGACTCGGCGACCCGGGCCTCCTCGTGCCGGTTGACCCGGCCGTACCGCGCGACCTTGCCGAGCGCGCTCAGCGAGATGTTCCGGCTGATGTCGTCGATGAGGTTGAGGCCGAGCTGTTTGCGGTCCTCGGTGACGTACGCGATGCCGTGCCCGATCGCCTCGGGCACCGTGCGGGTGCGGATCTCCCGGCCGTGCAGCCGTACCCGGCCGGCCGCCCACCGGCCGTACGAGCGGCCGAAGACGCTCATGGCCAGTTCGGTGCGGCCGGCGCCCATCAGGCCGGCGATGCCGACGATCTCGCCGCGCCGCACGTTCAGCGAGGCGCCGTCGACCACCATGCGCTGCTGGTCGATGGGGTGCCGCACGCTCCAGTCCTCGACCTCGAAGGCGACCTCGCCGATGTCCGCGACGCGTTCGGGGTAGCGGTGCTCCAGGTCGCGGCCGACCATGCCCCGGATGATCCGCTCCTCGGAGATGCCCTCGGGGCCGATCGCGATGGTCTCGATGGTCCGCCCGTCCCGCAGGATGGTCACGGCGTCCGCGACCCGGGCGATCTCGTTGAGCTTGTGCGAGATGATGATGCAGGCGATGCCCTGCGCCTTGAGCTCCAGGATCAGGTCGAGCAGCTTGCGGCTGTCCTCGTCGTTCAGCGCGGCGGTCGGCTCGTCCAGGATGAGCAGCTTGACCTTCTTGGCGAGCGCCTTGGCGATCTCGACCAGCTGCTGCTTGCCCACGCCGAGGTCGGCGATCCGGGTGTGCGGGCTCTCGGCGAGGCCGACCTGGCGGAGCAGCTCGGCGGCGTGGGTGAGCGTCCGGCGCCAGCCGATGATGCCCCGGGTGGCGTGCTCGTTGCCGAGGAAGACGTTCTCGGCGATGGACAGGTACGGCACCAGCGCCAGTTCCTGGTGGATGATGACGATGCCGCGCTGCTCGCTGGCCCGGATGTCCCTGAAGCGGCAGGGCTCGCCCTCGAAGAGGATCTCGCCCTCGTAGCTGCCGTGCGGGTACACGCCGCTGAGCACCTTCATCAGGGTGGACTTGCCGGCGCCGTTCTCGCCGCAGACGGCGTGCACCTCACCGGGGGCGACGGTCAGGTTGACCTCGGCGAGCGCCTTGACACCGGGGAACGACTTGCTGATCGACCGCATTTCGAGAACGGGTCCAGCCATGGGTGTGCGTCCGTATCGTTCGGGGCGGTGCGGTGGGGGAGAGCCCCCGGACTCCGCACCGCCGGTTCGGCGCGGGGCCCGTCGAGCGGGCCCCGCGGGCTACTTGAGCTGGTCCGCGGTGTACTGGCCGCTGTCGACCAGGACCTTCTGGTAGTTGTCCTTGTCGACGCTGACCGGCTGGAGCAGCTGTGCCGGAACGGTCTTCACGCCGTTGTTGTACTGGCTGGTGTCGTTGACCTCGGGCTTTCCGCCGGTCAGCAGGGCGTCGCCCATCTGGACCGCCACCTTGGCCAGCTGGCGGGTGTCCTTGTAGACGGTCTGGGTCTGCTCGCCCGCGATGATCGACTTCACCGAGGCCAGCTCGGCGTCCTGCCCGGTGACGACGGGCAGCGACTTGCCGGTGCCGTAGCCGACGCCCTTGAGCGAGGAGAGGATGCCGATCGAGATCCCGTCGTACGGGGAGAGCACGGCGTCGACGTGGGCGGCGGTGTACGACTTGCTCAGCAGGTTGTCCATCCGGGACTGGGCGAGACCGCCGTCCCAGCGCAGCGTGGCGACCTGGTTGAAGTCGGTCTGACCGCTCTGCACGACGAGCTTCTTCTGGTCGATGTACGGCTTGAGGACGCTCATCGCGCCGTTGAAGAAGAAGGTGGCGTTGTTGTCGTCCGGCGAGCCGGCGAACAGCTCGATGTTGAACGGTCCCGCGCCGTCCTTGAGGCCGAGCTTGTCGGCGATGTAGCTGCCCTGGAGGACGCCCACCTTGTAGTTGTCGAAGGTCGCGTAGTAGTCGACGTTCGCCGTGCCGCGGATCAGCCGGTCGTAGGAGATCACCGGGATGTGGGCGTCGGCGGCCTTCTGCAGCACGTTGGTGAGGGAGGAGCCGTCGATGGCGGCGATCACCAGCAGCTTGGCGCCCTTGGTGATCATGTTCTCCACCTGGGAGACCTGGTTCTCCACCACGTTGTCGCCGTACTGCAGGTCGGTCTTGTAGCCCTTGGCCTGGAACTCCTTGACCATGTTGCTGCCGTCGTTGATCCAGCGTTCCGACGACTTGGTCGGCATCGCGATGCCGACCAGCCCGCCCTTGGCGTCCCCCTTGGCCGCGCCGTCGCCGACGCCGTTGGCACTCTGGCCGCAGGCCGTCAGCGAGAGCAGCAGGCCCGCGGCGACCAGACCCGCCGAAATCTTCCGCACAGTTCCTCCAGTGATGTTCCGCGACCGGGCGCAGGGCGCCCCTGCTGGGCGACTGGCGGCGGTCGGGCGGGGCCGGCCGGAGCGGTCCCTCGCGCTGTGGAACGTCGGGTGACAATGGCTCGGGCCTGGCGTGAAATGAAATGTTAACGCTCACAAGGGTGGCGTCAAGAGGCATCGGATCACCGTTGGATCGCGCTGCGCCGCGGCCCGGTCCGGGCTGGACCCGCTCCACCGGAGCGGGAGGTCCCCACCGGAGTTCGAAGGGTGAGGATTCGGCGAACCATTGGTGAGCGGCGGCTCCCCCGTGCGGGCTCGGGACCTCAAGGGCACCCGCCGGCGGTCGGTCGGTCGGCCCGTGACGGCCGGGCCCAGGACACCCCGGAGGTGGTGACCCGCTCCCGCGACGGCGGGGCCGACCGGCAGTGGCGGGTCAACGGCTTCGGCAGGGTCAACGGCTTCGGCAGAGTCGCCGGCTTCGGCAGGGGCAACGGCTTCGGCAGAGTCGCCGGCTTCGGCAGGGGCAACGGCTTCGGCAGAGTCACCGGTGTCCGGTCCGGCCGGTGCCCGGACGTCGCCGGGGCGGCGGTCGTGAACGGTGGGCCCGTCCGGTCCGGAGCTGCTGGGCGGGCGACAGCGGCGGACCCTCGGCCGACCCGGTGGGCCCGCCTTCGAACTCCCGCCCCCTTCTCCGGGCGGACGACGGGAGTGCGCGGACGAGTCCTGGCAGCGGGCCCGGGCTCCCAGGGCGGAGCCCGGGCCCGGCTCGCGTTCCGGGTGGCGCCCCGGGACGGCGCCCGACGGTGGCGGCTCCTGGCCCGGACGGCAGGATGTGTGACTCGACCGCGCACCGGGAAGGCGTCCAGGTGCCTGGATCACGCCCGCCTCGCCGCGCCCGATCGGGCCCCGGTGGCTGGGGCGAAGTCGTGAACGCCCACCCGCCGCGGCCACACGTGAGCGGCCCGCGCGGCTGGTAAGAAGAGAGCCGCCCGATGGACCGAGGGTGACGGATCGGGGTGGGCCCGGTCGCGTACTGTGGTCCGCAGTCGAGGAGGGGACTAGGCGTGGGAACCGAGAGTGCTGGGACGGAACAGCGACAGCCCGTGATGGCTGACGTGGCGAAGCTGGCGGGGGTGTCCCACCAGACGGTGTCCCGGGTGCTCAACGGTGCACCGCACGTGCGGCCCGACACCCGGGACCGGGTGCTGGCCGCCATCCGGGAGCTGGACTACCGGCCCAACTCCGCCGCCCGGGCCCTGGTCACCCGTCGGTCGCAGACGCTCGGCGTCGTCAGTTTCGACTCGACGCTCTACGGTCCGGCCTCGATGCTGGAGGGCATCGAGCGGGCCGCTCGCAGCGCCGGGTACTTCGTGAGCGTCACGAGTCTGCGTTCGCTGGACGGCCGCTCGGTCCAGGAGGCCGTCGACCGGCTGCGCGACCAGGGCGTGGAAGGCGTCGTGGTGATCGCGCCGCAGACCTCCGCCGTCAGCGCGGTGGCCCGGCTCTCCAGTTCGGTGCCGGTCGTCGCGGTCGGAACGGGCAACCAGACGCAGGTGCCCATGGTGTCGGTGGGCAACCGGGAGGGTGCCGGCGAGGCCACGGGGCACCTGCTCGACCTCGGCCACCGCACCGTGCACCACCTGGCGGGCCCGGCCAACTGGCTGGAGAGCCAGGACCGCGAGGAGGGCTGGCGCCTCACGCTGCGGGCGGCGGGGGCTCCCGTGCCGGAGGTGGAGCGCGGGGACTGGAGCGCCCGCTCGGGCTACCAGGCGGGGCTGCGGATCGCGCGACTCCGCGATGTCACGGCTGTCTTCTGCGCCAACGACCACATGGCCCTCGGACTGCTGCGCGCCCTGCACGAGGCCGGTCGGGCGGTGCCGGAGGAGATCAGCGTGGTCGGGTTCGACGACATTCCGGAGGCCGCCTACTTCATCCCGCCGCTGACCACCGTGCGGCAGGACTTCGGCGAACTCGGCAGACGGGCCCTGGAACTGCTCGTCGGGGAGTTGGAGGGCGGTGCCAAGCCCTTCCCGACCCACGAGCGGATCCCGCCGGAGCTGGTGCTGCGCCGCAGCGTCGGGCCGGCCGCCCGCTGGTGAAGCGCCGACGGTCCACGGTGCCCTGAGTCATCCGCTCACGGGGCGGCCCGCCCGGGAACCGGTCCCTTGACACACTGATTGTTAGCGCTAACAATTCTGTGAGCGCTAACAAGAGCGCTTCCCGAACTCCGCCGGTCAGGCGCTGACATCCCGCTTCTGAGCGCCCGGCCGGCGGCCCCTCGTTCCGCCCTTCATGAGGGAGAGGTAGCGGAACGGAGCCTGTCGCCGGTGTGCTCCCCCTGCCCTGGACATGGACCGCTCCGGCGACAGGCAACATCACGGCGTCAACGCCGTTCCCCCGTACGAAGGATGAGCACGTGACCATCAGTCCCGCCACCCCCGATCCGGACCGCTACGTCGTCGGCATCGACTTCGGCACCCTCTCCGGCCGCGCCGTGGTGGTCCGGGTGCGGGACGGCGAGGAGGTCGGAACCGCCGTCCACGACTACCCGCACGCCGTCATCGAGCGCGAACTGCCCGGCACCGGCGACCGGCTCCCGCCCGACTGGGCGCTGCAGCACCCCGGGGACTGGCGCGAGGTGCTGCGCACCGCCGTCCCGGCCGCGCTCGCCGCCGCCGGGATCGACCCGGCGCACGTCATCGGGATCGCCACCGACTTCACGGCCTGCACCGTCCTGCCGGCTCTCGCCGACGGCACCCCGCTCGCCGAGACGCCCGCGTGGGCGCCCCGCCCGCACGCCTGGCCCAAGCTCTGGAAGCACCACGCCGCCCAGGGCCAGGCGGACCGGATCAACGCCCTGGCCCACGCCCGGGGCGAGAAGTGGATCTCCCGCTACGGCGGCCGGATCTCCGCCGAGTGGCAGTACGCCAAGGCCCTCCAGGTCCTGGAGGAGGACCCGGCCGTCTACGCCGCGACCGCCCGGTGGATCGAGGCCGCGGACTGGATCGTCTGGCAGCTCACCGGCGCCGAGAGCCGCAACACGTGTACCGCCGGCTACAAGGGCATCCACCAGGACGGGAGTTACCCGAGCGAGGACTACCTCGCCGCGCTCCACCCGGACTTCGCCGACTTCGCGCGCACGCGCCTGGAGCACCCGCTCTCCCCGCTCGGCTCCCGGGTCGGCTCGCTCACCGCGCGGGCCGCCGAGTGGACCGGCCTGCCGGAGGGCATCGCGGTCGCCGCCGGGAACGTCGACGCCCACGTCGCCGCCCCGGCCGCCCGCGCCGTCGACAACGGCCGCCTCCTCGCCATCATGGGCACGTCCACCTGCCACGTCGTCAACGGCGCGACGCTCGCCGACGTCCCCGGCATCTGCGGCGTGGTCGAGGACGGCATCGTCACCGGCTCCTACGGCTACGAGGCCGGCCAGAGCGCCGTCGGCGACATCTTCGCCTGGTGGCTGCGCCAGGGCGTGCCCGCCGACTACCTGGCCGAGGCCGAGGCCAACGGTGAGGACCTGCACCGGCTCCTCACCCGCAAGGCCGCCGCCCAGCCCGTCGGCGCGCACGGCCTGGTGGCGCTCGACTGGATGAACGGCAACCGCTCCACCCTGGTCGACCACCACCTGTCCGGCGTGATCGTCGGACTCACCCTCGCCACCCGCCCCGAGGAGATCTACCGGGCCCTGCTGGAGGCCACCGCCTTCGGCACCAGGGTCATCGTCGAGGCCCTGGAACAGGGCGGGGTCCCCGTCACCGAGTTCATCGTCACCGGCGGCCTCAAGAAGAACGCCCTGTTGATGCAGATCTACGCCGACGTGCTGCGCCGGCCGGTCTCGGTGGCCGAGTCGGAGCAGGGCCCGGCGCTCGGCTCGGCGATCCACGCCGCGGTCGCCGCCGGGGCGTACCCGGACGTACGGACCGCGGCCGACGCCATGGGCCGGGTGCAGCGGGGCGCCTACCGGCCGGACGCGGCCGCCGCCGACGTGTACGACCGGCTCTTCGACGAGTACCGCGCCCTGCACGACCACTTCGGCCTCGGCGCCGACAAGCTCCTGCACCGCCTGCGCGACATCCGCAACGCCGCCCTCACCACCCCGAGCGAGGCCCTGTGAACGCGACCATCGACCTCATCCGCCGCCAGGTCAGCGACCTGCACCAGGAACTGGTCCGCTACAACCTGGTGGTCTGGACCGCCGGCAACGTATCGGCCCGCGTCCCCGGCGAGGACCTGCTGGTCATCAAGCCCAGCGGCGTCTCCTACGACGAGCTGACGCCGCAGAACATGATCGTCTGCGACCTGGACGGCAACGTGGTCGAGGGCGACCACGCGCCCTCCTCCGACACCGCCGCGCACGCCTACGTCTACCGCCACCTCCCCGAGGTCGGCGGGGTGGTCCACACCCACTCCACCTACGCCTGCGCCTGGGCGGCCCGCGGTGAGGCCGTCCCCTGCGTGCTCACCGCGATGGCCGACGAGTTCGGCGCCGAGATCCCGGTCGGCCCCTTCGCCCTGATCGGCGACGACTCGATCGGCCGGGGCATCGTGGACACCCTCAAGGGCCACCGCTCGCCCGCCGTCCTGATGCAGAACCACGGCGTCTTCACCATCGGCAAGGACGCCGAGGCGGCGGTCAAGGCCGCCGTGATGTGCGAGGACGTCGCCCGCACCGTCCACCTGTCCCGGCAGCTCGGCGAGCCGCTGCCGATCGCGCAGGCGGACATCGACAGCCTCAACTTCCGCTACCAGAACGTCTACGGCCAGCAGCACGACGGCCGGCCCCGCACCAGGTGAGGAGCCACCCCATGAAGAAGCCACTCGAGGGCCGCAAGGTCTGGTTCCTGACCGGCAGCCAGGGACTCTACGGCGAGGAGACGCTCCGCCAGGTCGCGGAGCAGTCCCGGCGGATCGCCGACACGCTGGACCGCGACCTCCTCCTGCCGGTCGAGATCGTCTGGAAGCCCGTCCTCACCGACGCCGCGGCGATACGCCGGGTCTGCCTGGAAGCCAATTCCGCGGACGACTGCATCGGCCTGATCGCCTGGATGCACACCTTCTCCCCGGCGAAGATGTGGATCGCCGGCCTGGACGCCCTGCAGAAGCCGCTGCTCCACCTGCACACCCAGGCCAATGTCGAACTGCCGTGGCAGACCATCGACATGGACTTCATGAACCTGAACCAGGCGGCGCACGGCGACCGCGAGTTCGGCTACATCCAGTCCCGCCTCGGGGTGCCGCGCAAGACCGTCGCCGGACACGTCACCGACCCGGCCGTCTCCGCCCGCATCGCCACCTGGTCCCGCGCCGCCGCCGGCCGCGCCGAACTCCGCGCCCTCAAGCTCGCCCGCTTCGGCGACAACATGCGCGACGTCGCCGTCACCGAGGGCGACAAGGTCGAGGCCCAGCTGCGCTTCGGCGTCTCCGTCAACACCTACGGCGTCAACGACCTCGTCGCCGCCGTGGACGCGACGGACGACGGCGACGTCACCGCGCTGGTCAAGGAGTACGAGGACGGCTACCGCCTCGCGCCCGAGCTGCGGGCCGGCGGGGAACGCCACGAGTCGCTGCGTTACGCCGCGCGGATCGAACTCGGGCTGCGCGGCTTCCTGGAACAGGGCGGCTTCGGCGCCTTCACCACCAACTTCGAGGACCTCGGCGGACTGCGCCAGCTGCCCGGCCTCGCCGTGCAGCGCCTGATGGCCGACGGCTACGGCTTCGGTGGAGAGGGCGACTGGAAGACCGCCACCCTGCTGCGCACCCTCAAGGTGGCCGCCACCGGACTCCCCGGCGGCACCTCGTTCATGGAGGACTACACCTACCACCTGGAGTTCGGCCGCGAGCTGATCCTCGGCGCCCACATGCTGGAGGTCTGCCCGAGCATCGCGGCGGGCACCCCCTCCTGCGAGATCCACCCGCTCGCCATCGGAGGCCGCGAGGACCCGGTCCGTCTGGTCTTCGACGCCGAGCCCGGCCCGGCGGTGGTGGTCGGCCTCGCCGACCTCGGCGACCGCTTCCGGCTGGTCGCCAACGAGGTCGACGTGGTCCCGCCGCCGGCGCCGCTGCCCCACCTGCCCGTCGCCCGCGCCGTCTGGAAGCCGCGTCCGGACCTGCACACCTCCACCGAGGCCTGGCTGACGGCCGGCGCGCCGCACCACACCGTGCTCTCCGGCGCGCTCGGCACCGAGGAGCTGGAGGACCTCGCCGAGATGCTCGGCGTGGAGCTGATGGTGATCGACGACGACACCAACATCCGCCGGTTCACCAAGGAACTGCGCTGGAACCAGGCCTACCACCGCCTGGCCCAGGGGTTCTGACCCCGGAGAGTCCCCACCGACGACGCCCGCCCGTGCGGCGGGCGTCGTCCTCGTCCCCACCACGTCGATCGGAGTACTCCCGTGTCCAGAGGCGCACTCGTCTCCCCCGGTGAGCTGACGGTGACCCAGGAGACCCCGACGGGCCTGCCGGACGGCCGGCGCATCACCCGCTGGACGTTCGGCTCCCGGACGCGGGTGATGGCGGAGGTCGTCAACCTGGGCGCCCGCCTCCAGGCGTTGTACGCGCCGGACCGGGCCGGGCGGCGGGTCAACGTCGTCCTGGCCGGCGACAGCGTCGAGGACCTGCTCGGGGAGGCCTCGTACTTCGGCGCGACGGTCGGCCGCTACGGCAATCGGATCGCCGGCGGCGTGCTGCCGCTCGACGGCACGACGCACCGGCTGGCCACCCAGCCGCCCGGTCACACCCTGCACGGCGGGCCGGACGGCTTCGCCACCCGCCTCTGGGACGGCGTGCCGGTCCGGGCGGACCGGCAGGTCGGCGTTCGGTTCCGCCTGCGCAGCCCCGACGGCGACCAGGGATTCCCGGGAACCCTCACCGCCGAGGTGACGTACCTGCTCGATCCCGACGGGGAGCTCTCGATCACCTACCGGGCGGCCACGGACGCGCCGACGGTCGTCAACCTCACCAACCACGCGTACTTCAACCTGGCGGGGGAGGGCTGCGGAACGGTCCTGGACCACCGGCTGCGGGTCGAGGCCGCCGGCTACCTCCCCGTCGACGGGGAGCTGATACCGTTCGGCCCGGTCGAGCCGGTCTCCGGCACGCCGTTCGACCTCCGGGAGACCGGGAGGATCGGGACCCGCCTCGCGGAGGACCACCCGCAGATCCGCCGGGCCGGCCGTGGTTTCGACCACAACTGGGTGCTGGACGGCACCGGGTTCAGGCGGGCCGCCGTGCTGAGCCACCCGGCCAGCGGCCGACGCCTCGAATGCCTGACGACCGAACCCGGGCTCCAGGTGTACACCGGGAACCACTTCGACGGCTCGCTGGCCGGGCGCTCCGGCCGCCGGTACGGCCAGTACGCCGGCATCGCGCTGGAGACCCAGCGCTTCCCGGACTCGCCGAACCGGCCCGACTATCCCTCCGCCCTCCTGCGCCCGGGGGAGCAGTACCGGTCGAGGACGGTGTACCGCTTCTCCACCGAGTAGCGGATGTCCGGCCGGGAGTGAACGGGGGCGGTGGGCCCGGCGGGGCCCACCGCCCTTCGCGCGTCAGGAGGCGACGAAGATCCGTACGTCCCAGGCGCCGAGGCGTACCGGGCCGGCGGCGGAGGTCGCGGTGCCGTCCAGCACATCGGTGAGGAAGACCGGTGCCGTGACCTCGACGGGCTGCCAGCTCCAGTTGTGGACCACGTGGACCCGGCGTCCGTCCGGGGACGTTCCGGTGGTCGCGGTGACGGAGACGGGCAGGTCGCGCCAGCCGCTCGCGGGAGCGGGAGCCAGCCAGGTGGCCAGCGCCCGGGCCAGGTCACGGCCGGGCACCGTGCCGACGCAGGTCACCCGGCCGGCGCCGTGGGCCCGGGTGGTGACCGCCGGCCAGCGGCCGAAGTGCGGGTGCTCGTACCCGGCGAGCACGGTGGCGTCGGTGACGGTGAGGCCCTCCACCCAGCGCGTCGCGGTCGCGCCCGCCGGAAGCCCCAGCGAACTGCCCGGGACGGTGCGCAGCGGGAGGTCCGCGGGCAGGTTGCTGAACTCGTCGTACCACACGCCCGCGGCGGCCGACAGGCGTGGCGGAGCGGTCTCGTGGCGCGCCCGGGCCTCGTGGTCGGCGTAGCCGGTGCGGGGGCCGATCACGAGGTGGCCGCCGGCCTCGGCGTAGGCCGCGAGCCAGTCCAGCAGGGAGTCCTCGGCGAGGTGGAGGGCGGGGACGACCAGCACCGGGTGGCGCCGGGCCGCCTGGTCGGGTGCCGGACCGTCGTGCTCGCCCCGGGCGTCGTGCAGCTGGCGGGCGTGCAGGATCCGGACCTGGCGGCCGGCCTCGAAGGCGCCGCGGTAGAACGGGTCGAAGACGCGGTGGTAGGAGGCCGGGTCCGGACTGCCGTCCGGCTTCGCCAGCGGTGGGTACTTCTGCATCAGCCACTTGCTGCGCATCGAGTAGACCACCGCGATGTCGGCGTCGGGCTCGATTCCGGCGACCAGCGCGCCCGCCGTCTCGAACTCGGCTCCCAGCCGGGCGAGTTCGGCGTAGACCCGGCCGGGCTTGCCGCTGTGCGGCAGGATCCCGCCCCAGTACGTCTCGGCGCCGAAGTGCAGGGTGTGCCAGTGCCAGTACTCGATCATCCGCGCGCCGCGCGAGACGAGCGCCCAGGCGGCCTGCCGCCACTGGCCGTCGAAGGCGGGCCGGTTGTCCGACGTGCCGCTGATGGCCTGGGCGTTGGTCTCGGTGACCAGGAACGGCTCCTGGCGGGAGGAGTAGATCCGGTCGGCGCTCTGGTACAGCGCCCACACGCCCGTGGTCTTCCACCACTGCTCGTGGTCCTCGGGCGTGGTGTCGGGCAGTGCCAGCGCGCCCTGCATGTCGTAGTACGGGTTGCCCGCGGTGACGTCCAGGGCGTCGGTGATCTCGTCGTCCTCCAGCGCCGGGTGGTGGTAGGCGAGGCACGTGGTGACGAACTGGTCGGGGCGGGCGTACTCGCGGGTGATGCCGGCCTGCCAGGCGACGAACTCGGTGGTCTGACGTGCCTGGAACGCCCGCCAGGCGACGTCGTACTGCGGCTGCCGGTTGTCGTCGGGGCGCCACAGGTCGGCCCAGGTGGAGAGCCGGTGCGACCAGTGGACCAGGCCCCATTCGCGGTTGAGGGCCTCCACGTCGCCGTAGGTGTGGCGCAGGTGGTCGACGAAGCGCTGGAAGACGCCGTGGTTGTGCGGCAGGTGCAGTCCGGGCTCGTTGTCGACCTGGAAGCCGATGACGGCCGGGTGCGAGGCGTGGCGGTCGAGGATCGCCCGGGTGACGCGTTCGGCGTGGTAGCGGAAGGCGGGGTGGGAGAAGTCGGCCTCCTGGCGGGCGCCCCAGCCCGTCCGCTCACCCGTCGCCCGGTCGCCGGCGATCTCCGGGTACTGCCGGGCCAGCCACGGCGGCACGGCGTAGGTGGGGGTGCCGAGGACGACCGCGATGCCGCGCTCGTGGGCGCCGTCGAGCACCGGGGCGAGCCAGTCCAGCTCGAACCGGCCGTTCTCCGGCTCCCAGGTGGACCAGACCGACTCGCCGACCCGGATGACGGTGAACCTCGCCCCGGCCATCAGGTCGAGGTCTTCCTTGAGCCGCTCGTACGGCTGGTACTCGTGGTAGTAGGCGGCGCCGAACAGCACGCGCGGGGGCAGCGGGACCATGGGTGCACCTCGGTACGCGGCAGGGCCCCGGCTGCCGGGGCGGCCGGGGCGGGAGTGGACGGGGTCAGGAGGCGGTGCCGGTGACCGTGTCGCCGGACTTGGTCACGTGGTAGGTGACGGCGTCGCCGGTCCAGAAGCGGAAGGTGAGTGTCACCTGGGCGCCGTCCTTGAGGGACGTGAGGAAGTCGGCCTTGAGGGTGGTGGTGTTGGCGCCGTAGTCGGGTCGGAAGTTGTCGAACGACTGGTAGGTGGTCCAGGAGGCGGGGCCGGCGGCGGTGCCGTCGGGGTAGGTGGACTGGACGTTGGCCATGAGGGCACCGTTGAACCGGGTGGGGATGGCGAGCCCGGCGGCGGTTCCGGTGACGTCGGCCATCGTCGGCTTGTCGTAGGAGCGCACGAGGAGCTTCCACGGGACGCCGTCGGAGTAGCGGACCTCGAGGGTGGCGTTGACCCCGGCGGCACGGTCGCCGGCGAGTCGGGTGAGGGTGGCGGCGGTCAGGGTCAGCTGGTCGCCGTCGAGGGTGTAGTCGAGGAAGGGGATCAGCGGGCGGTCGCCCTGCCAGAGGCCGGTGAACCAGAGGCCGTTGCGGTTCAGGGTGACGGTCTGCGCGGTGAGGGGGCCGGAGGCCGGGAGGAAGACGTTGTCGGTGGAGGCGGTGCCCGAGCGGGTCCGCCACGAGCTCTGGATCAGGGCCTTCATCTCGGGGACCTGCCACTGCATGGTGGAACGGTTCAGGAAGTCGTTGGCGGCGTCCCAGACGGCGGAGGTCATGCCGTTGCGCCGCGCCTCGTAGTTGACGTGCTCGAAGTACTTGAGCATCTCGCCGCGCTCGACGACGCCGGAGTAGGGCGAGGTGAGCAGGCCGTACTCGCCGAGGTAGACGGGGATGCCCTTCTTGACGAAGGTGTCGTGCACCCGGGCGAAGCCATCGGTCAGGTCCTTCTGGCTGGTGGCGTCGTAGGTCGTGCCGTTGGCGATGTTCACGCTGAACGGGTACCAGCTGTAGTAGTGCACGGTGGCGACCAGGTTGCGGTCGTGCAGCGAGTCGATCGTCGTCGACAGGTCGTCCAGCCAGTGCTGGGCGTTGTTGGTCTCCTCCGAGGGCAGGACGAGCAGGCGGTCCTTGTTCCCGCCGCCGGAGTTGCGCACGATGCTGTGGAAGGAGGTGTTGAGCTCCCGGAGGTACTGGGTCCGCTGGGCGTCGGTCGCGTCGGAGAACTGCGGCTCGTTGATGCTCTCCATGAGCAGCGTGCGGGGCTCGTCCTTGAAGGCGGTGGCGATCTGCTGCCACGTGGAGTTGAAGCGCGCCACGACGTTGTCGTGGTCGGTGGACATGGTCGCGATCCACTTCCACGAGTCGTGGTGGACGTTGATCTCGACGTAGAGACCGTCCTCCAGGGCGAGGTCGACCACCTGCTTGACCCGCTTCATCCACGCCGGGTCGATGGTGTACGGCGCGGTGTCGGACTGGTGGGAGAACCAGGTGACCGGGATCCGGACGCTGCGGAAGCCCTGGGCCCGCAGGCCGTCGAACGTCGCCTTGGTGGTGAGCGGATTGCCCCAGGACGTCTCCTCGGGGAAGGCGTCGAAGGTGTTGCCGAGGTTCCAGCTGGGCTGCATCTGGGCCACGGCCGCCATCGGGTCGTGCGGGACCTTCGCCCCGGCGGCCTGGGCAGCCGTCCGAGGCTGGTCGGTGGGGGCGGCGACGGCGGTGCCGCCGCAGAGGGCGCCGGTGGTGACCAGAGCCACCACGAGGCCTGCCGTCCGGTGGAGCCGGCGGGCGAGCGGACGGGCGGTCTGCTGTGCGTCGTTCACGGGACGTCCCTTCGGGTGAACAGGTGGGGGAGCCCGGCCGTCCGGGGCCGGCGGCCGGGAAAGTGGGAGGGACTTGGGTCAGGAGACGGTGCCGGTGACGGTGTCACCGGCCCTGGTGAGGGTGTAGGTGATGGTGTCGCCGGTCCAGAAGCGGAAGGTGAGCGTCGCGGGGGCGCCGTTCTTGAGCGACGTGAGGAAGTCGGCCTTCACGGTGGTGGTGTCGGCGGTGTAGTCGGGGCCGAAGTCGCCGAACGTCTGGTAGGTGGTCCAGGAGGCGGGGCCCGCGGCGGTGCCGTCGGCGTAGGTGGACTGCACGTTGGCCATCAGGGCACCGTTGAACCGGGTGGGGATGACCAGTGCGTCGGTGGTTCCGGTGGCGTCGGACATGGCGGGCTTGTCATAGGAACGGATGTTGAGCTGCCAGGGGACGCCGTCGGAGTACCGGACTTCGAGGGTGGCGTTGATCCCGGCGGCGCGGTCCCCGGCGAGTCGGGTGAGGGCGTCGGCGGTCAGGGTGAGCTTGTCGCCGTCGGGGGTGTAGTCGAGGAAGGGGATCAGCGGGCGGTCGCCCTGCCAGAGGCCGGTGAACCAGAGGCCGTTGCGGTTCAGGGTGATGGTCTGCGCGGTGATGGGGCCGGACTTCGGCAGGAAGAGGTTGTCGGTGGAGGCGGTGCCCGAGCGGGTCCGCCAGGACGACTTGACCAGGTCCATCAGGGCCCGGTCCCGCCACTGGAGGGTCGTGCGGTTCAGGTAGTTGGCGTCGTCCCAGAGCGCGGTGGTGATGCCGTTGGCCCGGGCCACGTAGTTGACGTGCTCGTAGTACTTGAGCATCTCGCCGCGCTCGACGACGCCGGAGTTGGGTTCGCTGAGCAGGCCGTACTCGCCGAGGTAGACGGGGATGCCCTTCTTGACGAAGGTGTCGTGCACCCGGGCGAAGCCTTCGGTCAGGTCCTTCTGGCTGGTGGCGTCGTAGGTGGTCCCGTTGGCGATGTTCACGCTGAACGGGTACCAGCTGTAGTAGTGCACGGTGGCGACCAGGTTGCGGTCGTGCAGCGAGGTCATCGTGGTGGACAGGTCGTCGAGCCAGTGCTGGGCGTTGTTGGTCTCCTCCGAGGGCAGGACGAGCAGGCGGTCCTTGTTGCCGCCGCCGGAGTTGCGCACGATGCTGTGGAAGGAGGTGTTCAGTTCCCGGAGGTACTGGGTCCGCTGGGCGTCGGTCGCGTCGGAGAACTGCGGCTCGTTGATGCTCTCCATGAGCAGCGTGCGGGGCTCGTCCTTGAAGGCGGTGGCGATCTGCTGCCACGTGGAGTTGAACCGGGCCATGATCGTGTCGTGGTCGGTGGACATGTTGATGATCCACTTCCACGAGTCGTGGTGGACGTTGATCTCGACGTAGAGTCCGTCCGCGAGGGCGAGGTCGACCACCTGCTTCACCCGCTTCATCCACGCCGGGTCGATGGTGTAGGGCGCGGTGTCGGACTGGTGGGGGTACCAGGTGACCGGGATCCGGACGCTGCGGAATCCTTCGGACCGGAGACGGTCGAACAGCGCCTTGGTGGTGAGCGGATTGCCCCAGGACGTCTCGTCGGGGATCGCGTCGAGCGTGTTGCCGAGGTTCCAACTGGGCTGCATCTGGGCCACGGCGGCCATCGGGTCGTGCGGGACCTTCGCCCCGGCGGCCTCGGCTGCCGTCCGGGGCTGGTCGGCGGGGGCGGCGACGGCGGTGCCGCCGCAGAGGGCGCCGGTGGTGACCAGGGCCACCACGAGGCCTGCCGTCCGGTGGAGCCGGCGGGCGAGCGGACGGGCGGTCTGCTGTGCGTCGTTCACGGGTCGTCCCTTTCGGGTGGACGGGCGGGGAGTCCCTGAGGGGAGGTCAGGGAAAGGAGAGGGGCTCGTAGTCGAACCGGTCGAAGTGGACGGTGCCGGCCGCGGCGTACATGCCGATGACCCGGCCGGTGAAGCCGCCGGCCACCTCGGTGGACAGGTAGCGCCCGTCGAGGGTGGCGAGCGCGGTGAAGGTGCCGGCGGGCTCCTCAATGCCGAAGACGACGTCGTCGGGGCCGGTGCGCGGGCCGCGCGTCGGCCGCGGGACGACGTGGACAGCGAGCACCACGGCTCCGGCGGGCACCGGACGGGAGGCGACCTCGGTGCGCAGCGAGCCGATCCGGGCGAAGACCTTCACCTCGCCGTCGGCCGCCTCGATCTCGTAGTGGTGCTCCTCGTCCATGCGGACGGCGAGGCCGCCGCGGCCCCCGGCGGGGTCGATCAGGGTGCGGGCCCGGCAGCCGAGGTGCTGCTGGCGCCGGCCGACGAACACCACGTCGTTCTCGTCCAGGGAGGCGCCCGCGGCGCGCAGGGTGAGCCAGCCGGAGCGCTCCTTCGTGGTGCACAGGTGTTCGGGGCGCTGGCGCACCGAGATCCACTGGGGGTGCAGCTCGGCCTGGTCGAAGTCGTCCCGGGCCGGGACCGCCGGCACGGGGTGCAACGGCCAGGAGGGGGTGGGCAGTTCGGGGGTGACCTCGCCGACCACCGGCCAGCCGTCCACCCACTCGACCGGAGCGAGGAAGGTCTCCCGGCCGAGCACGTACCAGCCGGGGGTGCCGCCGCGCGGCCGGACGGCGAGCAGCACCATCCACCAGGAGCCGTCGGGCGCCTGGACGAGGTCGGCGTGCCCGGTGTTCTGGATGGGACTGTTGATGCCGCGATGGGTCAGCACCGGGTTGGCCGGACACGGCTCGAAGGGGCCGGAGGGCGACGTGCCGCGGGCGATGGAGACGGCGTGGCCGCGCTCGGTGCCGCCCTCGGCGATCATCAGGTACCAGTACTCGCCGATCCGGTACAGGTGCGGGGCCTCGGGGGCCATGGCGCCGGGCGCGCCGGACCAGATCCGCCGCGGCTCGCCGAGGGTTCCGCCGGTGGCCGGGTCGAGGCGGACCTGGGAGACGCCGGCGACGGTGCACCAGCAGGTGCCGTCCTCGTCCCAGGCGAGGTCCGGGTCGATGCCCGGGACGCCGGGCAGCCGGACCGGGTCGGACCAGGGGCCGGCCGGGTCGGTGGCGGTGAAGAGCATGTTGCCGCCGTCACCGACGTTGGTGACGATCAGCCAGAAGCGTCCGTCGTGGTGGCGCAGCGTCGGTGCGTAGATCCCGCCGGAGGACGGCATGCCGATCGGGAGGCGCAGCTGGCTCGGCCGGTCGAGGGCGTTGCCGATCTGCTCCCAGTTCACCAGGTCGCGGCTGTGGAAGACGGGGATGCCGGGGAAGTACTCGAAGCTGGAGCACACGAGGTAGTAGTCGTCGCCCACGCGGCAGACGCTCGGGTCGGGGTGGAAGCCGGGGATCACCGGGTTGGGGACGGTGTCGTCGGGCTGGTGCTGGTCTGACACGCGGTCGGGTCCTGATTCGTGAGGAGGCGGGTCGGGTTCGGGGGTGGTGCCCCGGGCCCTGGGGAACCCGGGGCACCACCGGCTCATCGGGTTCAGCCGATCGCGCAGGAGGCGCCGTTGAACCGGAAGGCGGAGGGGTTGGCGTCACTGCGGGACCAGGTGGCCTTGAAGCCCCACTGGACGCTGCCGCCCTGCGGGACGGTGGCGTTGTAGGACACGTTCCCGGCGTTGACGCTGGGGCCGCTCTGCGACACCGAGGCGTTCCAGCTGTTGGTGATGCCGTTGTCGCCGGGGAAGTCGAAGCCGAGGGACCAGCCGTTGACCTGGCCGAGGCCGTTGTTGACGACGGTGATGGAGCCGACCATCACGCCCTGCCACTCGTTCTTGTTGTAGACGACCCGGCAGGGCGCGTTGGTCGGGTGCATCTGGACGACGGTGATGCCGTAGGCGGGCACGGTCTGGACGGTCGGGCTGCCGGTCTGGGCACTGCCGATCGCGTGGGCGTTCTTGAGGTAGGAGTGGACGGTCGGGGTGGCGGAGGACGGGGTGAACCCGGTGTAGGACAGGTTCACCGCGGCGTCGTTGTTCGGGTCCCTGTTGATCAGCATGACGGCCACGTCGCCGTTGGCGCGGCGGACGGCGTGCGCGGTGAGCAGCGAGGACGAGCTGGCGGCCTTGACCAGGGTGTCCCCGGGCGCGCCGAGCTTGCTGATCATCTGGATGCCGTAGTAGGCGGGGAAGGGCGTGTTGACGGCCGGCTCGCAGGGGGAGCCGCTGGAGACCAGGCCGCCGTCGTTGTAGTCGGTGGCGCCCTCGACGGTGGTCACCTTCGTGCAGTCGGTGCCGTTGCGCAGGTCCCACCAGTCCACGGTGAACGCGCCGTTCTCCAGCCAGGTGAGGTAGTCGTCCGGGGCGAACAGTCCGTTGGGGGAGGTGTCGAGGTAGGCCTGGGCGTTCGCCTCGGTCACCGCGATGCCGACGTTGGGGGCGTTGGATCCGGCGTACTGGTTGATCAGCGAGCGCACGGCGCCGGCGATGTTCGGGTTCTGGGCCTGCGGCTTGGTGAGCAGGTCGGCCGGGCTGGTGCTGGTGGGGTAGGCGTGCACGATGGCGAAGTCGATCTTCGAGCCGGCGATCGACAGGACGGTGTGGTTCCAGTCCATGGTGTCGCCCGGGCCGACGATGCCGTCCGGCCAGTAGCCGGGGGTGGTCAGCACGGCGCCGATCTTGACGCTGGGGTCGGCCGCCTTCATCGCCGAGACGAACTGGAGCACGTTGTTCGCGTAGGTCGTGGCGCTCTTGCCGCTGTGGGTGTCGTACTCCCACTTGGCGCCGTACTCGCCGTTGCCGTAGACCTCGTTGCCGATCTCCCAGTACTTGATGCCGTAGCCCTTGGTGACGTTCGCGTACCGGACCCAGGCGGCGGCCTCCTGGGGGGTGCCCGAGCCGTAGTTGGCGGTGATGATCGGCTGCGCTCCGGCGGCGCGCACGGTGCCCATGAAGGCGTCGAAGCCGGTGTTGGGGGCGACGTACGCCCCGTCGTCGGCGGTGCCGGTCTGCCAGTGGTACACGTCGGAGTGGCTGCCGCCGGGGTAGCGGACGGTGTTGATGCCGGCCGTGCCGAGCAGTCCGGGGGTGGCGGCGGCGCTCATGTTGGCGTCGTAGACCGGGATGTTCACGCCGACGCCGGTGGCGGGAACGGTGGCGAGCTGCAGGGCGGCGTCGACCGACACCGACACGGTGCTCGCGGTGACGGCGGGCGGCGCGGCGGCCGCGGGCGGCGCGACGGCGGCGATCGCGCCGGTGACCGCGAGCGACAGGGCCGCCGTGGCGGCTATGACGCGATCATGACACGAGCGGACTGACCATTTCATGTGCGTCCCTCCAGGGGGTGGGGGTGCGTGGTGTTCGAGTTGGGGGAAACGAACTCCCGCGTTCTGGACGGCAGGGGCCCGGTGCGGCTGCTCGGGGCGGGCCCGGACGCGAAGCGTGTTCCGTTCGGATGCGGGGCCGGCGCGGTGGGGCGCGCGCGGATGCCTGAGGCATCGTCAACTCCTCTCGGTGGAAATCATGGTGAGGCGCAGCAGGACGGCGGACGGGGCCGCCGGCAGGGTCACGGTGAGTTCGGCGGTGTCCGGGTGCCAGGTGGCGCGGGCCCGGCTGGACGCCGGGTAGAGCACCTCGACGCGGACGTCGGCGCCGGTCAGGTGGGGAAGGCCGAGATCCCTCGTGGTCTGCTCGCCGGAGCGCCGCCAGGCGGTGAGGTAGGTGGCGGCCGGGGTGTGCAGGGCCAGGGCGATCCACGGGTCCTCCCAGCCCGGGAGCCCGAGCGGCCAGGCGGGCAGCGCCTGCGGCAGGTCGGCGCGGATCGACTTGTGGACGGCCACCGCTTCATGGACCAGGTTCCGTGCCTCCGAGGAGAGTTCGGGGAGGCGCCCGGAGAGGTGGATGCGGCCGAGGAGCGCGTTGGCCATGGTCAGGGCGACCTCGTCGGGGGAGTCCTCGGGCAGCGGGTAGGCCCAGACGGCGCCCTGCTCGGGCGTGACGGCGGTGGGGGCCGCGGCCGCGATCGGTGCGTAGCGCAGCAGGTCCTGCTGGTCGCTGGTGGACTGCACCTGGAGCCGGGAGAGCAGGGCGTGGTCCATCCGCATGCCGCCGGAGGCGCAGTTCTCGATCACCACGTCCGGGTGCCGGTCCAGGATGCCGTCGAGCCAGTCGAGTTGGGCCCGGTTGTGGCCGAGCAGGCCGGCCGCCGGTGCCTCTCCCGGGTGGCTGCTGGTGCCGGAGCCCGGGTCGGTGTTGTGGTCGAGCTTGAGGTAGCCGACGCCCCACTCGCCGACCAGGCGGTCCACCACGCGGTCCAGGTGGGCGCGGGCGGCCGGGTGGCGCAGGTCGAGGTGGTACCGGCCGCCGCCCTCCTCGACGCGCCGCCCCTCGCGGCGGAAGAACGCCTCCTCCGGCAGGGCCTGGGCGACCGGGCTGGAGGCCCCGACCGCCTCCGGTTCCAGCCACAGGCCGGGGACCATGCCGTGCGACCGGATGCGGTCCAGGACCTCGTGGATCCCGTTCGGGCCGGGGAAGCGGGAGGCGGAGGGCTCCCAGGCTCCGACGGTCTGCCACCAGTTCTCGCCCTCGTCGGCGTACCAGCCGGCGTCGATGACGAAGTACTCCGCGCCGGCCTCGGCGGCGGCGTCGACCAGGGGCAGCAGTTTGGCCGTGGTCGGGTCGCCCATCAGGCAGTTCATGTAGTCGTTGAAGATCACCGGCAGCCGCCGGTGGTCGGGGTGCGGGCGGCGGGTGGCGCGGCGGTAGCGGGTGAGGCCGGCGAAGGCGACGTCGGGGCCTCCGTCCGTGGCCAGCGCGAGCGACACGGGCACGGTACGGAACTCGGCGCCCGGCTCCAGCGGGTGGCGCCAGCCGTGGTCCGCGTCGTTCGGCCCGTACAGCGCGGCGTACGCGGTGTCGTCGCGGACCCCGCACTCCCAGCGCCAGCCTCCGCCGTTGTGCTCGATCTGCCACAGCCAGGTGCGGCCGGACGCGCGGTCCGTCAGCCCGCCCATCGGCAGGTGGCCGCAGCTGGACCACACGCCCTGTCCGGCCACGACGCGGGTGCTGCGGCCGGAGGTGGTGTGGAAGCGGCCGCTCCGTTCGGGCGAGGACACGCGCAGCGGCTGGCGGTGCCAGCGGCATTCGGCGAACCACTCGTTCTCCGCCCACAGCAGGTCGGCGTCGTCCAGGTCCGCCGGGTCGCCCCCGGTGAGGCAGCCGGCCACGAGCGAGGCGACCGACTCCAGGTGCAGCGTCCGCCGTCCCTCGTTGCGCAGCACCACCTCGGCGCGCAGCACCGGCAGGCCGTTCGGGGAGCGGTAGACCGCCTCGGCGGTGAGTCCGCTCTCCGGGTCGTGGAGTTCGACGGTGAGTACGTGCCAGTCGCCGTCCCGGGTCGTCCGGTGCGTGCGGTACCGCAGGCGCCCGCCGAGAACGGTGTTGACGAGGTGCCGGCCCGACCAGTAGCGGCCGAGATCGGCGGTCGTCACCTCCACCAGCGGCAGTGGTGCGCTGCGGCGGGGGGCGGCGCTCTTCTCGCCGGGTGCGGCGAGGCGGGTCAGGCGCGGGGTGCCGTGCTCGCCCAGGGCGATCTCCAGCTCCAAGGCGTCGTGGCCCCAGCGGATCGTCTCGTGCGGGTCGCTCATGGTGGCACTTCCTCGGTGAGGCGGGAGGGACTCAGTGAGCGCTCACAATGCGCGCAGGACGGCGCAGCCGCCGGCGGGCAGCCGGCTCACGGTGGCGTCCGTGAGCAGGTCGTGGGCCGGCTGGGGGAGTGGGACGGCCTGGTCGAGGTGGTTGAGCAGCAGGTGCCAGGCGCGGCCGTCCGGGGCGTGGCGGGTGACGGCTTCGACGCCGGTCGGCAGGCCCGGCAGCTCCGGGGTGACGCCGGCCTCCGCGAGCAGTCGGCCGACCAGGGCGGTGTAGCCGCTGTCGTCGAGGCGGGTGGACAGGTACCAGCCGTGGCCGGAGCCGAAGGCGTGGCGGGTGAGCGCCGGTCTGCCGTCGAGCATGCCGTGGGTGTAGGTGGCGAGTGCCTCGGCGCCCTCGGTGCGCAGGGACTCGCTCCAGGAGCCGGCGGTCGAGCCGTCGGAGAGCGCGATCTCCTCGCCCCGCGGCAGCGGGCGGTGCTCCTCCACCCGGATGCCCAGCGCCTCGCGCAGCGGGGCCGCCGGGTAGCCGCCGAGCCGGGCGTGCAGGCGCTCGTCGACGACGCCGCCGAAGTGCTGGACGAGCAGGGTGCCGCCGCCGGCGACGTAGCGGCGCAGGTTCTCGGCGCCCGCGTCGGTGAGCAGGAACAGGGCGGGGGCGAGGACGACCCGGTAGCGGCTCAGGTCGTGCTCGGGGTGGGCGAAGTCGACCGTCGGCCCGGCGTCCCACAGCGCTCGGTGGGCGCGGCGCAGCGCGGGGTGGTAGCCGAGCTCGGCGGACGGGAGGCCGTCGACGTTCATGGCCCACCAGGCGTCGGAGTCGTGCAGCACGGCCACTTCGGCCCGGACGGTGGATCCGGCGAGTTCGCCGAGCCGGGCGACGGCCTCGCCGGTCGCCGTGACCTCGCGGAAGGTGCGGCTGTCCGGTCCGGCGTGCGGGACCATCGCCGAGTGCCACGTTTCGGCGCCGGCCCGGGACTGGCGCCACTGGAAGAACAGCGCGCCCTCCGAGCCGCGGGCGATGTGGGCGAGCGAGTGGCGAAGGATGTCGCCCGGCTCCTTGGGGAGGACGCGGTCGCGGGCGTAGACGGTGTTGGTGCCCGATTCCATCAGCAGCCAGGGGGCGCCGCCGGCGAAGGAGCGGGCCCGGTCGGCGTCGAAGGCGGCGTGGGCCGCGGCGTCGACGCCGGGTGCGCCGGGGTAGTGGTTGACGGAGACGAGGTCGACCTCGCGGCCGAACGCCCACAGGTCCAGGTTCTGGTAGTCGGGCAGCATGAGGTTGGTCGTCACCGGCCGGTCGCTGTGGGCGCGGATCGCGTCGCGCTGCTCGCGGTAGGCGGCGAGGGTCTCGTCGGACCAGAAGCGGTCGTAGTCCAGGGCTTGGCCGGGGTTGTGGTGCCACTGGCTGGTGCGGGGCGGGAGGATCTGCTCCCACGAGGTGTAGTGCTGGCTCCAGAAGGCCGTCCCCCAGGCGTCGTTGAGGGCGTCCAGGGAGCCGTGGCGGGCGCGCAGCCAGACGCGGAAGGCGGCGGCGGTGTGCTCGCAGTAGCAGAGGGTGACGTACTCGTTGTGGACGTGCCACAGGGCGAGTGCGGGGTGGTCGCCGTAGCGTTCGGCGAGGGCGGCGGCGATGCGGCGGGCGGCCCGGCGGTAGGCGGGGGCGGTGAGGCAGTAGGTGTCCCGGCTGCCGTGCGTCAGCCGGGTGCCGTCGGGGCCGACCGGCAGGGCGTCCGGGTGGGCCAGGGTGAACCAGGGCGGGGGGGAGGCGGTGGGGGTGGCCAGGTCGACGGCGACGCCGGCCGCGTGCAGCCGGTCGAGGTGGGTGTCGAGCCAGTCGAAGTCGTAGCGGCCCTCTTCGGGTTCCATCAGGGCCCAGGAGAAGACGCCGACGGTGGCGAGGTTGACGCGCGCGCGGCGCATCAGTTCGTCGTCCTGCTTCCACGCCTCGGCGCCCCACTGCTCGGGGTTGTAGTCGCCGCCGAAGGCGAGGCCGCCGAGGCGGTCGGTGAGCCGGCGGATGTCCATGGGGAGGTGTCCTTCGGTCGGGGGTCATGTGCGGCGCGGGGCCGGTGCGGTGCTCTCGCGGACGACGAGTTCCGGTGGCATCAGGAGGAGTTGGTCGGCGGGCTGCGAGCCCGCCGTGGTCGCGGCGATCCTCGCCATGACCTGGTCGACGGCGAGCAGCCCGAGGTCCTTCTGCGGGCCGGTCACGGAGGTGAGCCGGGGGGCGTGCTGCTCGGCCATCGCCCGGGGGCAGATGGCGATGACGGAGGCGTCCTCCGGGACGGTTCGTCCGCTGGCGCGCAGCAGGGTGAGCAGCGGGCCGATCGCCGCCTCGTTCTGCACGACGAACCCGGTGGTGTCGGGCCGGTCGGCGAGGATGCGGGCCAGGGTGCCGGCCGTGCTCTCGTACGTGCCCTCGCACGGCCGGTGGAGGAAGCGCAGGCCGCGTCGTTCGGCGCGGGCGCGGAAGCCGTTCAGGGTGCGCTCGGCGTAGCCGGCGTGCCGCCGGTAGACGCCGCTGCTGTAGCCGATGAAGGCGATGTCGCGGTGGCCGAGGTCGGCGAGGTGGTCGGCGCACAGGGCGCCGGCGGTGGCGAAGTCGTGGTCGACGCAGGAGAGTCCGGTGGGGTCGTCGGGCAGGCCGATGAGTGCGGCGGGAATGTCCTCGGCGCGCAGGACCGGGACGCGGTCGTCGTCGAGCCGGACGTCCATGAGGATGACGCCGTCGGCCAGTCCGGTGGCGGCGACCCGGCGGACGCCTTCGGGGCCTTCGTCGTTGGTGAGCAGCAGGACGTCGTAGCCGTGTTCGCGGGCCGCGACGGTGACGGCGATGGCGATCTCCATCATGGTGGGCACGTGGACCTCGGGGTTGAGCGGCACGACCAGGGCGATGATGTGCGAGCGCTTGCCGGCCAGGGCCCGGGCGCCCGCGTTGGGGTGGTAGCCGAGGTCCGTGATGGCCCGTGCGATGCGGGTCCTGGTCTCGTCGGAGATCGGGCGCTTGCCGCTGAGGGCGTAGCTGACCGTGCTGGACGAGACGCCGGCGTGCCTGGCCACATCGGCGAGTGTCACCATCGTGGTGCTTCCTTCGTGTCGGTTCCGGTGGGAGCGGTCCCGGTCGTGCGACGGGGGTCCGTGGGGACCGCTCCCGGGCCGTTGGGGGCCCGTGGGGCGTGGAGCGGACGGCTCAGCCCTTGATCGCGCCGGTGAGGACACCGGTACGCAGGTGCTTCTGCACGAACGGGTACACGACCACCAGTGGTACCAGGGTGAGGACGACGACCGCCATCTGCAGGGACAGCGGCGCGGTCTGCGCGTGGGTGCTGCCGAAGCCGGAGTTGACCGAGCCGGGCAGGCCGTTGGCCCGGTTGACGTAGGTGAGCAGCACGTACTGCAGCGGCCACTTCTCACTGTCCGTCGGCATGTAGAGCATGACGTTGAAGAACGAGTTCCAGTAACCGACCGCGTAGAACAGCGCGGTGACGGCGGTGACGGCGCGCGAGGTGGGCAGGACGACGGACCACAGGATCCGCCAGTCCCCGGCGCCGTCCACCCGGGCCGCGTCGATCAGCTCGGCGGAGGTCTCCTGGTAGAAGGCGCGGAGCACCAGGATGTTGAAGACGGAGACGGCGCTCGGCAGGATCAGCGCCCACCACTGGCCGTAGCCGCCGAGGCCGGTGACGACCAGGAAGCTCGGGATCAGGCCGCCGCCGACGAACATGGTGGTGATCAGCAGCAGCAGGACGAAGCGCTGCCCGAACGACCGGGGCCGGGAGAGGCCGTAGGCACACAGGACGGAGACGGCCATGGACACGGCGGTGCCGACCACGGTGATGCCCAGGCTCACGCCCAGCGCGGTGACGATCGTCGGGTCGCCGAGCATCTGGCGGTACGTCTCGGTGGTCAGGCCGTCCGGCCAGATCACCAGGCCGCCGGCCCGGTTGATGGCGCCGGGTGTGGAGAAGCTGGTCAGGACGATGATCCAGAGCGGGACCAGGATGACGGCGAGCGTCCCGCCGAGGGTGATCCCCTTCGCGGCCTTGCCGATGGTGGTGGGCGGCTCCTCCCAGGGCGGGCGGGCGGAGGCGCGGCGCCGGGCGGCCGCTGTCGGGGTGCGCCGCTTCGAGCGCCGCGATCCGAGGGTGAGGGCGTTGGTCATCTGCGGTACAACCCGTCCTCGCCGAAGGCGTGCGCCAACCGGTTGGCGCCCCAGATGAGCACGAGCGAGACCACGCTCTTGAAGAGCCCGGCCGCCGCGCCGTAGCTGTAACCGCCGGTGGCGATGCCGTAGTAGAAGGAGAAGGTGTCCAGGACGTCCGCGGCCTCGTGGCCGACCGCGTTGCGCTGGACCAGGAACTGCTCGAACCCGACGGACAGCGCGTTGCCCAGGCGCAGGACCAGCATCAGCACGATCACCCCGCGCAGCCCCGGCAGCGTGATGTGCCACATCCGCCGGAACCGGCCGGCGCCGTCCGCCGCCGCGGCCTCGTACAGCTCGCTGTTGATCGCGCTCAGCGCGGCGAGGAAGACGATGATCCCCCAGCCCGCCTCCTTCCAGATCGCCTGGGAGGTGACCAGCAGGGCGAAGGTGTCCGGGTTGGTCATGATGTCCCAGGTGCCGATGTCGTGCTGGCGCAGGAACTGGTTGAGCACGCCGGCGCCGCCCAGCATCTGCTGGAAGATCGTGACCGCCAGCACCCACGAGAAGAAGTGCGGCAGGTAGACCACGGACTGGAAGAGGTTGCGCAGCCGCTCGCTGATCACCGAGTTGAGCAGCAGGGCCAGGGCGATCGGGACCGGGAAGAAGAGGACCAGCTGGACGAAGCTCAGGTACAGCGTGTTCTCCATCGCGGCCCAGAACGCCGAGTCGTTGAACAACTGCTGGAACTGGTCGAACCCGACCCACTCGCTGTTCCAGACCCCGACCAGCGGGTCGTACTCCTGGAAGGCGGTGACGATGCCGAACAGCGGGACGTAGTTGAAGACCAGGAGCAGGACGACGGCGGGCACCGTCATCAGCAGGAGGGACTTGTCGCGCCGCAGCCTCGTCCGCCAGCTGAGCCTCGCGGGTCCGGCTCCGCGGGCTTCGCCGGCTTCGCCGACGTCGCCGGCGTGGGTGGCCGGGCGCTTCCGGGCCGCGGTGCTCACTGGCCGGTGCCGTACTTGTCGAGGACGTTGTCGGTCATCCACGCCTTGAGTCGCTCCCCGGGGCCGGAGCGCCAGCCGGCGATGACCTCCTGCACCTCGGAGACCTTCTTCTTGCCGTGGTAGCAGTCCGTGATGGCGTCGTTGACGTTCGGCGCGGCCGCGGCCGAGGCGATGGCCTGCGGCATGCTGAGGTTCATGCCCCAGAAGAGCGGCTTGGTGAGGTACTTGACGTTGGCGGCCGACCAGCTCGCGTAGTCCCTGGTGATCTGCTCGCCGCCCGGGTTGCTGGTCACGGAGGGGGCGGCGGCCAGGAACTGGTAGCTCGTCACCTGGGCGTCCTTCTTCCCCTCCTCCGTGAAGGTCGGCACGCCGTTCACCCGGGTGTGGTGGACGCCCTCGACGCCGAAGTTGACCATGGTGTACTCGGCCGTGCCGTAGGGCGCGGCGAGGTAGTTCGCGACCGAGAGCAGTTCCTCGATCTGGGCGGGCTTCAGATTGGCGTTGAGGTAGCTGATCATGCTGGCGGCGGCGCCCATGTAGATCACCGGCGTGCCCTTGCCGCCGGCGGTGATGGCGTTGAACGCGCCGCGCCGGTAGTTCGGGTTCGCGGCGGTGCCGGACTGGTGGTCGGCCAGGTTCCAGGCGCCCAGTCCGCCGCCTCCGATGAGCGTCTTGCCGCTGTAGAAGCGGGTGGCCCCGTTGGAGACGTCGCCGGCGAGCGCGTCCGGGTGCATGTAGCCGGCGGTGGCCAGACGGTTGTGCCAGTCGAGGGCCTCCAGGAACTCCTGGGTCTCCAGCGGGTGGACCAGCTTGCCGTTGTCGATCCGCCAGTTCATGGGGACGTTCCAGGAGAACTGGAGGTAGGTCCACACGTCGTCGAAGGCCCACACGCCCCGTTTGGCGTCGGTCAGTTCCTTGCCGAGGTTCATCAGGTCGTCGGCGGACTTGATCTGGTCGGCCATGATGCCCCGGGCGTCGAGGACGTCCTGGCGGTAGAAGGTGGCGCCGGGGATGCCGAAGTTGGTGGAGAAGCAGGGAATTCCGTAGAGCTTGTCGCCCCAGACGCCGTGCTGCCAGGCGCCGGTGGGCAGGGCGGCCAGGTTGGGGTACTTCTTGATGTTGTCGCCGGACAGGTAGGGGGTCAGGTCCGCGAGCTGGGTGCCGGCCAGCCCCCCGGTGTTGAAGGTGTTGTTCATCCAGGCCGGCAGGTTGATCCAGTCCGGCAGCTTCTTGGCGGCGGTCATCGTCGGGATGATGGTGTTGTAGTTGATCCCGTCCGTCGGCTTGACGGTGAGGTCGACCCCGAGCGCCTTGTTCATCGCCTGGTAGAAGGAGTTGCCGACCGGTGGGGCCGTGCCCCACAGCGGGGTGACCGCCGTGTAGCTGCCGCCCTTGCCCGGAACGCCGGAGACGCTGGAGGGCGGGGAGGCCGGGTAGGAGAGGTAGGCCGGGTCGGTCGCTGCGTCGCCCGTGCCCTGCACGGGGGCTATGTCCGGCTTGACCGCGTTGGTGTTGGGTACGTAGGTCGGCAGGGCGGCCTTGAGGCCCTCCTTGGTGTTCGCCCCGGCTTTCTTGTCCGAGCCGCCGCCGCAGGCGGACAGCAGCGGTGCCATCGCGGCGGCCCCCGCGACCGTGGCGGCGGTGGTCAGGAAGCTTCTGCGGTTCAACCCGGATCCCATGGTGGCGTGGCCCCTCTCCGTCGAAGCGGTGAAACATCGAAGCGTCGAGGCGTCGAGGCGTCGAAGCGCTTGGATGTTTCGGCGAGACTAACGACGCGTTACCGATTGGGCAAGAGGCTGAACAAATACAACCTCGTTTGCTCACGCGGTAGTTGACAGGCCACTCGGAGCGTGCCAGCGTCGAAACGCTTCGATCATCCGGTCGCCGAGCCGAGCCCGCCCGAAGGGTGTTCCCCGTGAGTTCCGTGCCCGTGTCCGCTGCCGGCCTGCCCGGCTTCCGCAATCCCGCGCTCGCCCTGCGGGAGCGTGTCGACGACCTGCTCCAGCGGCTCACGCCCGACGAGCGGCTCGCGATGCTGCACCAGTACGCGCCGGCGGTGCCGCGACTGCGGGTCGGCCCCTTCCGCACCGGCAGCGAGGGCCTGCACGGCGTCTCGTGGCTGGGCGTGGCGACGGTGTTCCCGCAGGCCGTCGGCCTGGGCGCCAGCTGGGACGAGGAGCTGGTGCGCCGGGTGGCCGAGGCGGTCTCCATCGAGCTGCGGGCCTTCCACCACCACCGCCCGCCCGCCGTCGGCGGCCCCGAGCGCGGGGCGAACTCCCTGCAGGCCTGGGCCCCGGTGCTCAACCTGCTGCGCGACCCGCGCTGGGGGCGCAACGAGGAGGGCTACTCGGAGGACCCGGTGCACACCGCGCGCCTCGGTGAGGCGTTCTGCCGGGGCCTGGCCGGCGATCACCCGGACTACCTGCGGGCCGCCCCGGTGCTCAAGCACTTCCTCGCCTACAACAACGAGGACGACCGCTGCACCACCTCCTCCGGCCTGCGCCCGCGCGTGCTCCAGGAGTACGACCTCGCCGCCTTCCGGCCCGTCATCGCCTCCGGCGCCGCGACCGGCGCGATGGCCGCCTACAACCTGGTCAACGGCCGCCCCTGCCACGTGAGTCCGCTGATCGAGGCGGAGCTGCGCCGCTGGGCCCGGCCGACCGGGCACGACCTGTTCGTGGTCAGCGACGCCGAGGCCCCGTCCAACCTGGTCGACCCGGAGCACTACTTCGACGACCACGCCGAGTCCCACGCGGCCGCGCTCAAGGCCGGCATCGACAGCTTCACCGACCACGGCGAGGACACGGAGACCGTGGTCGGCCGGCTCCGCGAGGCGCTGGAACGCGGCCTGATCGAGACCGCCGACGTGGACCGCGCCGTCCGCCGCCAGCTCGAAGTGCGCTTCCGCCTCGGCGAGTTCGACCCCGAGCTGGACCCGTACGCCGCGATCGGCCCGGAGGTGATCGACTGCGCGGAGCACCGCGTGCTGGCCCGGCAGGCCGCGGCCGAGTCGACGGTGCTCCTCAAGAACGACGGCCTGCTGCCGCTCGACCCCGCCGGTACTCGGCGGATCGCCGTCATCGGCCCGCTCGCCGACGCGCTCTTCGAGGACTGGTACAGCGGCACCATGCCGTACCAGGTCGGCCTGGCCACCGGCCTCGCCGCGGCCCTCGCCCCGCACGGCGGCGAGATCGTCCGGGTGGAGGGCTGTGACCGGATCGCCCTGCGCTCCCGCACCACGGGCGAGCTGCTCGGCAAGTCCGCCTTCGACGTGACCGACTGGGGCGGTGGCGCCCTCACGCTGCGCGCCGTCGACACCGGCCGCTACCTGAGCCTCCAGGACGACGAGGGCCTGGCGGCCGACCAGGACGTCATCAAGGCCTGGTTCGTCAAGGAGACCTTCCGGTTCGAACCGGCCGGCGAGGACACCGTGCTGCTGCGCAACGTGCTCACCGGCCGCTACGCCGCCGTGGACCCGACCGACGGCCGGGTGGCGGTCACCGCGGAGACCCCGGAGACCGCCGAGCGCTGGCAGCGCGAGCTGCTGCGCGACGGCCGCGCCGAGGCGCGCGAAGCCGCCGCGACGGCGGACGCCGCCGTCGTCGTCCTCGGCAACCACCCGATGATCAACGGCCGCGAGACCGAGGACCGCGCCGACATCCGCCTGCCCGGGGGCCAAGAGGCACTGCTGCGCGCCGTCGCCGAAGTCCGCCCGCAGACGGCACTGGTGCTGATGAGCAGCTACCCCTACGCCGTCGACTGGGCCGCCGAGCACCTGCCCGCCGTGGTGTGGACCTCCCACGGCGGGCAGGAGACGGGACACGCGCTGGCCGCCGTGCTGCTCGGCGAGGCCGAGCCCGCCGGCCGGCTGCCCCAGACCTGGTACCGCGGCGACGACCCGCTGCCCGCCCCGCTCGACTACGACATCATCAAGGCCGGCTGGACCTACCAGTACCACCGGACCACGCCGCTCTACCCGTTCGGACACGGGCTCTCCTACACCGACATCGCCTACCGCGACCCGCGCCTGTCGCAGCCGTCGATCGGCCCGGAGGGCGCGGTCGACCTCACCGTCACCGTGGAGAACCGCGGCCGGCGCTCCGGTGGCGACGTCGTCCAGGTCTACGTCCGGGCCCTGGACACCCGCTACGCGGCGCCCCGGCTGCGCCTGGCCGACTTCCGCAAGGTCAGGCTGGAGCCGGGGGAGAGCCGCGAGCTGACCTTCCGGCTGCCGGCCGAGCGGTTCGCCCACTGGGACGTCGCCACGGGCGCCTTCGCCGTCGACCCCGGCGGCTACGAGATCGTCGTGGCGCGGTCGGCCGAGGACGAGGTCCTCGTCACGCCGCTCACCGTGACCGGGGCGGCCCCCGCTGCCCGCGCCGTCGTCGAACGGACCGTCCGGGCCGTCGACTTCGACGACTACGCGGACGTCACCATCGTCGACGCCACCCGCGCCGACGGCGACGCCGTCACGCCCACCGATCCCGGGCAGCCCGCGACGCTGCTGTTCCGCGGGGTCGACCTCTCCGGCGCCGCCCGGATCGAGGTCGAGACCGCCCGCGCGGGCGGCGCCGACGGCCCCGCCCGGCTGGAGGCCCGGGCCGGCGGGCGGGTGCTGGCCGACATCGACGTGCCCGTGACCGGTGACCGCTACGCCTGGACGAGCACCACCGCCGAACTCGCCGCCGCGCTCGACGGCGTGCACGACCTGAGCCTGATCCTGCACGGCGCCTTCCGGCTCACCGGGTTCCGCTTCGGCGCGGCCGACTGAAGCCGCCGCCCCCGCACCGGCGGCCCGTCGCGGAGGGGAGACGGGCCGCCACCCGTTCCGGACCGGCTCACAGCCCGGGCGATCCCGCCCGCCACCCGGGCGCCGACCCATGCAGCCACCAGCCGCCCGGAGGCGGCCCGCACGTCCCTGCTCAAGCCCCACCACCTCACCTCGAACTCGCGGCACCCGGAGGAATCCCCCATGCCCGTCACCGACTTCGGTGCCGACGAACTCGTCGGCTACCGGCCCGAGTCGACCGCCCCGCAGGACTTCGACGAGTTCTGGCGGCGCACCCTCGCCGAGGCCCGCTCGCACGGCGGCGCGGTCAAGGCCGAACGCGTCACCGCGCAGTACGGCCTGCGCACCGTCGAGGTCGACGACGTGCGCTTCCCCGGCTGGAACGGCGAGCCGGTGGCCGCCTGGCTGCTGCGACCGCGCGGCGTGGACGGGCCGCTGCCCGTCGTCGTCAGCTACCAGGGGTACTCCGGCGGCCGCGGGCTGCCCACCGAGCACCTGTTCTGGTCCGCCGCCGGCTACGCCCAACTCGTCGTCGACAGCCGGGGCCAGGGCCACGACACCCCGGACCGGGGCACGGGCGACGGCACCCAGTGGGTCGAGGGCTTCATGACCAAGGGCATCGAATCCCCCGAGCACCACTACTACCGGCGGCTGATGACGGACTGCGTGCGAGCCGTCGAAGCCGTCGCGCAGCTGCCCGGCCTCGACGCCGACCGGATCGTCGTGGCCGGCGGCAGCCAGGGCGGCGGCCTGTCCCTCGCCGTCGCCGGGCTCGGCGGGGACCGGGTGGCGGCGGTGATGCCGGACGTGCCGTTCCTGTGCCACTACCGCGAAGGCGCCCGGAGCTCCCTGGACGGGCCGTACCAGGAACTCGTCAAGTACCTGCGCTGGCACAGCCGGCACCGGGTGGAACCGACGTTCGCGACCCTCGACTACTTCGACGGCGTCCACTTCGCCCAGCGGGCCACCGCTCCGGCCCTGTTCAGCGTCGGCCTGATGGACCCGATCTGCCCGCCCCGGACGGTCTACGCCGCCTTCAACCACTACGCGGGCGAGGACCGCACCATGACGGTGTGGCCGTTCGCCGACCACGCCGGCGGCTGCGGCTCGACCCCGCCCGTCCAGCTGGCCTGGCTGCGCGAGCGCGGGCTGGCACCGGAGCTGTGAGCGCCGTGCCCTACGGTGCCGGGGCACCCGCGACCTCCCCGGCCGTCCCGGACCTGCCCGCCGGCTTCCACGGCCTCGCCGTGCGGGAGCTGCGCACCGCCGGCGCCCGCGAGGTCGGCACCACGCTCAACCGCGACCGGTCGCAGGCCGCCTCCGACCGGCCCGAGGACCTCGCCGGCCCGCGCCGGGCCGAGGTCCCGCACAACGAGGTCTGGACCGAACCGCTGTTCGCCGGCGCCACCCCGCGCACGAGGCCGGGACCCCGGGACCACGCACAGCGCTTCGGCCTGGTCCACGCCGACCACCGAACCCTGACCCGAACGCCCGAGGACGGCTACCACTGGTACCGGGGCCTGATCACCGCGCACCGCGCGCGGACGGAGGAACCCGCACGATGAAGTTCACCGACGGCTACTGGCTGATGCGCCCGGGCGTCACCGCGCGCTACGCCACCGAGGTCGCCGACGTCCGCACCGGCGAGGACCGGATGACCCTCTACGCGCCCGTGAAGCACGTGCGCGGCCGCGGTGACACGCTCAACAGCCCGCTGCTGACGGTCGAGTGCTGGTCCCCGGCCGAGGGCGTGATCGGGGTGCGCACCACCCACCACGCCGGTTCGGTGCGGCGCGGGCCCGAGTTCGCGCTGCCCGGCGCCGAGCCGGGGAGCGGGAAGGTGCGCCGGGACGGCGACGTCGTGGAGCTCTGCGCCGGCGAACTGACGCTGCGGGTGGACACCTCCGAGCCGTGGCAGCTGGAGTTCACCGCCGGAGGGCGGGTCCTGACCTCGGTGGGGGAGCGCGGCACCGGCTTCGTCACCGACGCCGAGGGCCGCCACCACATGCTCGGCCAGCTCGCCCTGGGCGTGGGCGAGCTGGTGTACGGCCTCGGGGAGCGGTTCACCCCGTTCGTCCGCAACGGCCAGGTGGTGGACATCTGGCAGGCGGACGGCGGCACCAGCAGCGAACAGGCCTACAAGAACGTCCCCTTCCACCTGACCAACCGGGGCTACGGCGTCTTCGTCAACCACCCGGGCAAGGTCAGCTACGAGATCGGCTCCGAGTCCGTCGGCCAGGTGCAGTTCAGCGTCGAGGACCAGTCGCTGGAGTACTTCGTCGTCCACGGCCCCACCCCCAAGGCGATCCTGGAGCGCTACACCGCGCTCACCGGCCGCCCCGCGCTGCCCCCCGCCTGGGCGCTCGGACTGTGGCTCACCACCTCCTTCACCACCGAGTACGACGAGGCCACCGTCAACCGCTTCGTCGGCGGCATGGCCGAACGCGGCATCCCCCTGAGCGTCTTCCACCTCGACTGCTTCTGGATGCGCGAGTACCAGTGGTGCGACTTCGTGTGGGATCCGGAGACCTTCCCGGACCCGGCCGGCATGCTGGCCCGGCTCAAGCGGCAGGGGCTGCGGATCTCCGCCTGGATCAACCCCTACATCGCGCAGAAGTCGGAGCTGTTCGCCGAGGGCATGCGCGAGGGGCACCTGGTGCGCCGCCCGGACGGCAGCGTCTGGCAGTGGGACCTGTGGCAGCCGGGCATGGCCCTGGTGGACTTCACCAACCCCGCCGCCCGCGCCTGGTACACCGACAAGCTGCGCACGCTGCTGGACGTCGGCGTGGACTGCTTCAAGACCGACTTCGGCGAGCGCGTCCCCACCGACGTGGTGTGGCACGACGGCTCCGACCCGGAGCGGATGCACAACTACTACACCCACCTCTACAACCGGACCGTGTTCGAGCTGCTCCGCGACGAGCGCGGCGAGGGGGAGGCGCTGCTGTTCGCCCGGTCCGCCACCGCGGGCGGCCAGCAGTACCCGGTGCACTGGGGCGGCGACTGCGAATCGCACTTCAACGCCATGGCGGAGTCGCTGCGCGGCGGACTCTCCCTCGGCCTCTCCGGTTTCGGCTTCTGGAGCCACGACATCGGCGGCTTCGAGGGCACCCCGACCCCCGCCGTGTTCAAGCGCTGGACGCAGTTCGGCCTGCTCTCCTCGCACAGCCGGCTGCACGGCAGCAAGTCGTACCGCGTGCCGTGGGACTTCGGCGAGGAGGCCGTCGAGGTCACCCGCGAGTTCACCCTGCTCAAGCACCGCCTGGCGCCCTACCTCCAGCACGCCGCCCAGCAGGCGCACGCCACCGGCGTGCCGGTGATGCGCGCGATGGTGCTGGAGTTCCCGGAGGACCCGGCCGCCGCCACGCTCGACCGGCAGTACCTGCTCGGCGACGACCTGCTCGTCGCCCCGGTCTTCACCGAGGACGGCACGGTCGAGTACTACGTGCCGGAGGGCGCGTGGACCAACGTCCTCACCGGCGACCGGGTCACCGGCCCGCGCTGGGTGCGCGAACGGCACGGCTTCCACACCCTGCCGCTGCTCGCCCGCCCCGACTCCGTCATCCCGTTCGGCGCGGACGACCAGCGCCCGGTCTCCGCCTGGGCCGTCGGCGTCGAGCTGCGGGTGCACGCCTTCGCCGACGGAGCCGAGCGCACCGTGGTGATCCCGCGCGGCGACGGTCCCGGTGAGACCGCCCGCTTCCACGTGAGCCGCACCGGTGACCGCCTGCGGGTGACCACCGACAGCCCGCACCCCTGGCAGCTGCGGATCGGCGGCCCGGACGGCGTCCTGCACGTCAGCCCGGCCGGCACCCACGAGGCGGACCTGCCCTTCCCGGCCTGAGCCAGGCCCCTCACGAGGCCCCGCGCGCCCACCGCACGGGCGCGCGGGGCCTCGCCGCTCCTGTCCGCCCCACCGACGCCGGAGTCGCCGATGCGGAGCCGCACCGAACGCCACCTGACACCCGCCGCGCTGGACGCCCTGCCGCGCGGCCCGCGGGCGTCGGGTGCCGTCTCGACGTCGAAGTCAGACCGTCCGTCAATGCGCGATGTCTTGACGGTGTCCTGACGGCTGGTCATAGTGATGCCCGTTGCGGCACGGGAGGTGTCCGTGCCGTCATCACGCGCGCCTCTTCCCGGCCGGAATTGTTAGCGCTAACAAAACACAGGGACGCCCTCCTTCTCCCACCCGTGAGGGAGTTCGTCCCTGGCCACACGACCGTCGTCACGGGCCCAGGACACCAGCCGGCTCGTGGCCGCCCCCTGGAGCTGACGAGCGGCAGCCCGAGCCGGGTCCGGCGGCAACGACGGACGGAGCCGAACCGGACCGCTCACCTCACATCCCACCCTGTGAACGGAGTACTTCATGATCAAATCGTCGATCCGCAGGATCAGGCGCGCCCTCCTCGCGGTCGGTGCGACCGCCGCGCTCTCCGTCGGCCTGCTCACCGCCACGGCCGGGCCCTCGCAGGCGGCCACCCAGGGTCCGTGCGACCTCTACCTCGCCGGCGGCACGCCGTGCGTGGCGGCGCACAGCACCACCCGGGCCCTGTACGGGGCGTACAACGGCCCGCTGTACCAGGTCAGGCGCGCCTCCGACAGCGCGACCAGGGACATCGGCCTGCTGAGCGCCGGCGGATACGCCGACGCCGCCGCGCAGGACTCCTTCTGCGCCGGCACCGGCTGCGTCATCACCGTCCTCTACGACCAGTCCGGCAGGGGCAACCACCTCACCCAGGCGCCCGCCGGCGGGGCGGCCGGCGGTCCGGACAACCTCGCCAACGCCTTCGAGGCGCCGGTCACCGTCGGCGGGCACAAGGCGTACGGCGTCTCCGTCGCCCCCGGGACCGGCTACCGCAACAACAACACCAACGGCATCGCCACCGGCGACCAGCCCGAGGGCATGTACGCGATCTTCGACGGCACGCACTTCAACGGCGGCTGCTGCTTCGACTACGGCAACGCCGAGACCAACAACCTCGACACCGGCAACGGCCACATGGAGGCCCTCTACTTCGGCGACAACAAGAGCTGGGGCTCGGGCAGCGGCAACGGCCCCTGGGTCATGGCCGACCTGGAGAACGGCCTGTTCTCCGGGGTCAACCGCGGATTCAACGCCAACGACCCCAGCGTCGACCACCGGTTCCTGACCGCCATGCTCAAGGGCGGCCCGAACCAGTGGGCCCTCCGCGGTGGCGACGCCCAGTCGGGCGGCCTGTCCACCTTCTACAACGGCGTGCGCCCCAACGCCACCGGCTACAACCCGATGCACAAGGAAGGCGCGATCATCCTCGGCATCGGGGGTGACAACAGCAAGTGGGCCCAAGGCACCTTCTACGAAGGGGTCATGACCCAGGGCTACCCGTCGGACGCCACCGAGAACGCGGTCCAGGCCAACATCACCGCCGCCGGCTACCACAGCGGCTCGACCGGCACCGGCACGCTGACGCCCGGCTCCCGGATCTCCCTGCGGGCCACCACCGCGCCCTGCTGCACCTCGCACTACCTCCGCCACGACGACGCCGACAACAAGGTCGTCATCTCCACCACCAACTCCGCCAGCCCGGCCACCGACAAGGCCGACGCCACCTGGATCGTCCGCGCCGGCCTCGCCAACAGCTCCTGCCTCTCCTTCGAGTCCGCCAACAAGCCCGGACAGTTCCTGCACCACTACAACTACGAGCTCTACCTGGACTTCGACAACGGCTCCGGTACCTTCGCCCAGGACGCCACCTTCTGCGCCACCAGTGGCAACAGCGGGGCCGGCACCTCCTTCCAGTCCGTCAACTTCCCGACGAAGTACCTCCGGCATTACAACTACACGGCCTACATCGCGAGCAACGGCGGCTCCAACAGCTGGGACAGCGGCACCAGCTGGGCCGCCGACACCAGCTGGCTGGTCGCCCAGCCCTGGGGCTGAGACACCGGGGCAGCACCACCGCACACCGGCCCGCCACCGCTTCGCCGGCGGTGGCGGGCCCGGCCCGCGCGACGGAGGAGCCCGGAACCGACGGTGACACCACCCGACCGACCCCAGGAGCAGAGGAACCGACCCTTGTCCTACGACATCCGCGCGGGCGCCCTGGAACGGCACACCGCCGCAGAGATCCTCCGTGTCGAGCCCTGGGGACCGGACGCCGTCCGGGTGCGGGCCTCGTCCGGGACCATCGACCCCACCGCCCCCGGTGCGCTGGAGAACCCGCGGCCCGCCCCGCACGCCGAGGTGTCCGTGTCGGACGACGGCAGTGCCCGCCTGGTCAACGGCGGCATCGCCGTCGAGGCCTCGGCGGACGGCCGGCTGAGATTCCGCCACGCCGTCTCGGGCCGCGAACTCCTCGCCGAGCGCAGTCCGCAGGCGCTGCACACCGGCTCCCGCGTCCACGCGGCCGGCGGCCGGACGGAGCAGTCCTTCGAGGCCTACGACGGTGAACGGCTGCACGGACTGGGGCAGCACCTGCACGGGCGCCTCGACCAGAAGGGCTGTGTGATCGACCTCGTCCAGCGCAACACCGTGGCGGCCGTCCCCTTCCTGCACTCCTCGCGCGGCTACGGACTGCTCTGGAACAACCCCGCCACCGGCCGCGTCGAACTGGGCGCCGACACCACCCGCTGGACCGCCGACGGCGGCGGGCGCATCGACTACTGGATCACCGCCGGCGACACCCCGGCCCGGATCCTGGACTCCTACACCCGGGCCACCGGCCGTCCGCCCCTGCTGCCCGCATGGGCCTCGGGCTTCTGGCAGTCGAAGTTGCGCTACCGCACCCAGGACGAACTCCTCGCCGTGGCCCGGGAGTACAAGGAACGCGGACTGCCGCTGTCCGTCATCGTCTGCGACTTCTTCCACTGGCCGAGGATGGGCGACTGGCGCTTCGAGGAGAGCGAGTGGCCCGACCCCGCCGCCATGGTCAAGGAGCTGACGGACCTCGGCGTGAAGCTCGCCGTCTCGGTGTGGCCCACCGTCGAGCCCGACAGCGACGCGTACGACGCGCTGCGCTCGGCCGGGCACCTCGTCCGGGACGCGGATGGCGGCCTGCTCACCTTCCCGTGGCCGTCCCGGCACAGCGGGGACGCGCTGATCCGCCCGATGGCATACTACGACGCCACCCACCCCGGAGCGCGCGCCGCGCTGTGGCAGCGGCTGGACGACAACTACCGGTCGCTGGGTGTGGCGTGCTTCTGGCTGGACGCCTGCGAACCCGATGTGCCCCCGGGCCTCGCCGAGCGCGCCGTCTACGCGGCCGGGCCGGCCGCCGAGGCCGCGAACCTCTACCCGCTGGAGCACGCCCGCGCGATCGCCGACGGCCTGCGCGCGGCGGGCGAGGACCGGCCGCTGTCCCTGGTGCGGTCCGCCTGGGCGGGCAGCCAGAGGTACGGCGCCCTGCTGTGGTCCGGCGACATCCCCACGACCTTCGACTCCCTCGGGCGCCAGATCAGGGCGGGGCTGAACGTCGCGATGAGCGGCATCCCCTGGTGGAACACCGACATCGGCGGCTTCTTCGGCGGCGACCCGGACGACCCGGCGTACCGTGAGCTGTTGATCCGGTGGTTCCAGTACGGCACCTTCAGCCCGGTCATGCGGCTGCACGGGGACCGCGAGCCCAACCACCCCGCCTTCGCCACGGACATGACCGGCGGGCCGAACGAGGTCTGGTCGTACGGGGAGCAGGCGTACGGCATCCTCCGCGACCACCTGTCGCTGCGCGAGCGCCTGCGCCCGTACCTGCACCGCCTGTCGGAGGACGCCCACCGCACCGGCGCCCCACCGATGCGCCCGCTGTTCTTCGACTTCCCCGACGACGAGCGTGCCTGGGAGGTGGACGACCAGTTCCTGCTCGGCCCCGACCTGCTGGTGGCACCCGTGTACGAGGCCGGCGCCCGCTCCCGCGGGGTGTACCTGCCGTCCGGCACCCGCTGGCGCGACCCGGCCACCGGCCGCGTGCTGGAGGGCGGAACGACGACCGACGCCGAGGCCCCGCTGGAGCGCATCCCGGTCTTCGCACGGGAAGGCGCCGACGTCGTGGCCCGGCTGACCTCTTCTGAGGCCTGACGAAGGAAGGAACGGCCGTGGGAGCCCTCCCTCCACCCTTGGGCGGCCGCCCGGGTCGGTGAGGTTGCCGCCCCGTCGAGGTCCTTCGCAGGGCCTTCCCGTACCCGGTCCGGCGTGGCGCCCGACCGGTCGGCTGTGCCGGACGACCAGGACGACCAGGACGACCAGGACGACCAGGACGACCAGGACGGGGAGCCGGCGAGCGCCGCGCGCTCCGCCGGTTCCCCGCCAGAAGGTCTAGTCCAGTCCGCCGCGGCGGACGGCCTCGGAGGACGGGGGCCGCGGCGTCACTCCCGCGAGGCCGACGGCTGCGCCTGCGCCTGTGCCTCGACCACCCATGCCTGGCCGGGTCGGTTGGCCAGGCCCGGGGCGGCCAGGCCGACCCGGGCCAGGTACCGGCCGGTCAGGGTGAGTGCGCCCGCCCGTCGCGCCCAGGCGGGCCAGGTGTGCTCGGGGGAGGAGAGTTCGGGGCGCACCCGCAGGACGTAGTGGGTCTCGGGGTCCAGACCCGGGAGGCGTACGGGCGCGCCGTTCTCGGCGACGGAGGTCTCCAGCTGGACGTAGGCGAAGACGGCGTGGGCCCGGTCCCGTGAGACGACGCCGTGGACCCACGCGGCCGGGTCGGGGTGGTCGGCGCGGACGACGTCGCCGCCGTGGAGCAGCGGGCGCAGCTGCTTGTAGGCGCTGACCCACGCGGTCAGCGCGGTGAGGTCGTCCTGCGACCAGTTCGAGATGTCGGATTCGATGCCGGCGTGTCCGAACAGGGCGGTGGCGCAGCGGAAGGCGAGCGCGGTGTCGCGGTGGCTGATGTGGGCGGGGGCGGAGCCGATGTGGGAGCCGATCAGCTCGGGGGGCAGGAGCAGGCCGGTCCAGCGCTGGATCGCCTGGCGTTCGACCGGGTCGATGTTGTCCGATCCCCAGATCCGGTCGGTGCGTTCGAGGATGCCGAGGTCGGCGCGGGCCCCGCCGGAGGAGCAGGACTCGATCTCCAGCCCGGGGTGGCGGCCGCGCAGTTCGTCCAGGAGCCGGTAGACGGCGGTGGTCTGCGCGTGCACGCCGGGTCGGCCGTCGTGGACGGCGTCGGCGAGGTCGCGGTTGTGGTCCCACTTGATGTAGTCGAGGCCCACGTCCCCGACGAGGGTGCTGATCCGCTCCAGCAGGTAGGCGTGGGCGTCGGGGTGCGCGACGTCCAGGACGTGCTGGCCGCGCTGCTCGAACGGGAGGCGGTCGGGGTCGGCGAGGAACCAGTCGGGGTGGGCGCGGGCCAGGTCGGAGTCGGGGTTGACCATCTCGGGCTCGAACCAGAGGCCGAACTGCATGCCGAGCCCGTGGACGTGGTCGGCGAGCGGGCGGAGTCCGTCGGGCCACACCTTCTCGTCGACGTACCAGTCGCCGAGGCCGGCCCGGTCGTGGCGGCGGTGCCGGAACCAGCCGTCGTCCACGACGAACCGTTCCACGCCGACCGCCGCCGCGGTGTTCGCGAGGGCGCGTACCCGTCCGGGGTCGTGGTCGAAGTAGACCGCCTCCCAGATGTTCATGGTGACCGGCCGGGCGGTGGCCGGGTGCTTCGGCCGGGCCCGGAGCAGGTCGTGGAATCCTCGGCTGATTCCGTCCAGACCCGTGGCGGAGGTCGCGAAGTACACCCACGGGGTCCGATAGGACTCGCCCTCCGCCAGCCGGATCTCACCCGCGTCCAGCAGTTCGCCGCCGCCGAGGACCGTCGTCCCGTCGGCCAGCCGTTCCGCGTACTGGACGTGGTTGCCGCTCCAGGCGGGGTGCACGCCCCAGACCTCGCCGTGCCGGAAGCCGAAGCCCTCGCTGCCGGCGAGCAGCAGCCCGGCGTCGAAGCCCGTGCGGCCGCGCCGGTTCTCCCTCGACCAGACGCCCTGCCGCAGCGGGGAGCGCTGCGGGGAGCGCTCACGGGCCCAGCGGCCGGCGAAGTCCAGCAGTTCCGCGGCGTGGGCGGGGACCGGCAGCACGCACGCCAGCACGTCCAGGGTGTAGGGGTCCGCCGCCGTGTTGGTCAGGGTGTGGCGCAGCCGCACCACGCCCTGTTCCGTCATCTGCAGCTCGGTGTCGAGCGCGAGCGCCGCGCCCGGGTCCAGCGCCCGCACGCGGACGGTGCCGCCCCGGCCGTCCTGGGCGCGCACGGCGGCCGGTTCGGCGAGCTCGAAGCGCGTCGGGCGGACCCGGCCGTCGCGGTGCCCGGCGAGGGTCGGGCGTCCGAACCAGCCCCAGCCCTGTCCCTGGGAGGGCATCAGACTCCCGGCCTGGTGGCGCGAGGTCCGGCCCATGGCGTCCAGCACCTGCGCGGCGTCGCCGGCGCGGAAGCCGGGATCGACGCCCCAGTGCAGCACCCGGGGCATCTCGGGTCCGGTGGCGTCGAGCGCGAGGGCCGCGTCACCGGCCGACAGCACGACGAGATTCGCCTCAGTCATTTCGTCCTCGTTCGGGGAGTGGTCCTGGTCCAGTGCCCGACGGGTGCGGCCGCCGCAGCCTCGGCAGCACGGTAGTCGTGGGACCCGGGGCCGTGCGGTCACCGCGGCGGCCAACGAGCCGTGCCCGGCGCGGAAGCGTTCCCGTCCGCCGGGGGAACGGCCGGATCCGTCCGGCCACGGGCCCGTTCGGTTCCGTCAGGAGTTCGGTTAGCGCTCACAAATGCCCTGGTCCGCCGCGTTCGCCGGTTCGGGCTCCCTTCGTCGGCGGGTTGGCTCCGCGCCCCCGCCCGACGGAGTGCACCCTCCAAGAGATAGCACGTTCGCCCTCGCGCTGAACATCCCACGGCCGGGAACAGGCTCAGGAGTCGTGATGATGGCGGGGCCGGATCTGCGGGCTGCTCACCAGGCGGCACCGTCAGGAGGACCGGGGCATGCATCCGCTCCACGGCGGCCCGCACGCGTCCCATGTCCGATCGCCGGCCGGTTCACCTCCACCGCGCGTCTTCGGCCGTTGCTGACGGTCTGTCGCGACGCCGCGGTGCCGATGAGCGTGACGGGCCGTCCGGTCCGCCCGTCAGTGACGGCGCTGCGCCTGTCGCCGCTCGGCCCTCACGTCCACGGGAGGGCTTCTCCCGAACGCAGGTGCTCGCCCAGCCACAGCGCGGTGTTGCTGACGTGCATCAACGCGGCGGCCTGGCTGAGGGAGGCGTCGCGGATCGACAGCGCCCGAAAGATCGCCTCGTGCTCGGCGATGGTCCGGCCCGAGGCCTGGGCGTCGACCAAACCGCGCCAGGTGCGGGCGCGCAGCGTCCGCCCGGAGATGCCCTCCAGGACCGTGACCAGGGTCTCGTTGCCCGTGGCCGCGATGACGGCGCGGTGGAACGCGGCATCGTGGGCGTTGAGCCGCTCCACGTCGTCACGGGCCTCGCGCATGGCCTCCAGGTGCCGTTCCACCTCGGCCAGCTGCTCGTCGGAGATCCGGGTGGCGGCCAGCGCGGTGGCCGCCGGTTCCAGGAGCCGCCGTACCTCGATGAGGTCCTGCACCGCGGCGGAATCGCCCTGCAGCAGCTCCACCGCGCCGCCGAGCCCCTCCAGGAGCAGGCTCGGCTGCAGGCTGGTCACGTACGTGCCGTCGCCCCGCCGGACTTCCAGGACCCGGGCGACGGCCAGTGCCTTCACCGCCTCCCGGGCCAGGTTGCGGGAGAGGCCGAGCTGGGCGGCCAGCTCGGCCTCCGGCGGGAGCTTCGAGCCCGGTGGCAGCGCTCCGCTGCGGATCAGCTCCCGGATCCGCGCGATGGCCTTGTCCGTCAGAGACACCGCGCACTCCTTCCGGGCCCGTTCGCGACAGGCACGTCCGACCTGATGAGTTCCCGGGTGCGGAGATCGTCCCAGAGGGCCTCCGGGACGTGCTGGCGATGGAGCTCCACGTTCCGTCCGACCTGTTCCGCGGTCCGCATGCCGAGGGTGACGTTGATGATACTGGGATGGCCGTACGGGAAGGCGACCGCTGCCGCGGGCAACGTCGTACCGTGCGCCGCGCAGACCTCGGCGATCGCCCGGGCGCGGGTGACGACGGTCGCGGGAGCCTCCCGGTAGTCGTACGTCATGCCCTCGGCCGGCCGCTCGCGGGAGAGCAGCCCCGAGTTGAACACACCGACGGCCACCACGCTCTTGCCGAGTGCCCGCGCGGCGGGCAGGACGTCGTCGAGGGCGGACTGGTCCAGGAGGGTGTAGCGCCCCGCGAGCATCACCACGTCGGCCGCGGTCTCGCGGAGGAAGCGCGCGAGCATGGCCGACTGGTTCATGCCCGCGCCGATCGCCCCGATCACTCCCTGGTCGCGCAGCTCCGCCAGGGCCGGCATGGCCTCCTCGGCGGCCTGCCTCCAGTGGTCGTCCGGGTCGTGCAGGTAGACGACGTCCAGGCGGTCCAGACCGGTGCGTTCCAAGGTCGCCTCGATGGAGCGGTGCACTCCGTCACGGCTGAAGTCCCACTGCCTGCGCAGGTCGTCCGGCACCACGAATCCTTCGTCGTCGAACCCGTTCGGCCGCTCGTTGGGGACGAGCAGGCGGCCGACCTTGGAGGAGACGACGTACGCGTCGCGTGGACGGTCCCGCAGGGCGGCTCCCAGACGTCGCTCGGACAGACCGAGGCCGTAGTGCGGTGCCGTGTCGAAGTAGCGGATGCCGGCCTCCCAGGCCGCCTCGATCGCGGCACGGGCGTCGTCGGGTGGGGTGACGCGGTGGAGATTGCCCATCACGGAGGCTCCGAAGCCCAGTGCGGTGAGCTCGACGGAGGTGTTCGTGATCTTCTGGTGTCCCATGGTGTGATTCGTCAACTGCGCTCCTCCTGGTGGGCGGTGCGGCCCGGCGGCCGAGGGCCCGTCGGCGGGGCCGGCGGTGAAGCCGTCTCCGGAGCCGATGCGGTCCAGGACGTGCAGCCCGGGCGTCCCGGGGCCGGTGACGTGACCGGTCTCGGCCGACCACGCGGCCGAGCTCCCGTCGTTCACCCCGGCCGAGGGGGCCTCGCGCGGGGTCGTCGGCGGTCAGGTCGTCGGTCATCGGCTCAGCCATCCGCCGTCGACGGGCAGGACGGTGCCGTGGACGTAGGCGGAGGCGTCGGAGGCGAGGAAGACGGTGGCGCCGGCGAGGTCCTCGGCGCGGCCCCAGCGGCCGGCCGGGATCCGCTCCAGGATCGCCTTGGCGCGCAGCGGATCGGCGCGCAGTGCCTCGGTGTTGTCGGTGGCGATGTAGCCCGGCGCGATGGCGTTGACGTTGACGCCGCGCCCGGCCCACTCGTTGGCCAGGGCCTTGGTCAGACCGGCGACGCCGTGCTTGGCGGCGGTGTAGCCGGGAACGGTGATGCCGCCCTGGAAGCTGAGCAGCGACGCCGTGAAGATGATCTTCCCCTGGCCGCGGGCGACCATCGCCGCGCCCACCGCCCGGGCCAGCGCGAACTGCGCGCTCAGGTTGACCTGGAGCACCAGGCTCCAGTCAGCGTCCGGGTGTCCGGCGGCCGGGGCGCGCCGGATGGTGCCGGCGTTGTTGACCAGGACGTCCACCGGCCGCTCGCGGCCCGCGAGGTCGGCGCCCAGGGCGCGGACCGCGTCCGGGTCGGCGAAGTCGGCGCGGACCGCCTCGAAGGTGCGGCCCGCGGCCAGGACGTCCTGCTCGACCTCGCTGCCGCTCTCCTCCAGGGTGGCGCTGACGCCGATGACGTCCGCGCCGGCGTGGGCGAGCGCGCGGGCCATGGCCCGGCCGATGCCGCGCCGGGCGCCGGTGACGACGGCCAGTCGGCCGGTCAGGTCGAAGACGCCGCTCGGGCCGGTGAACTCGCTTCGCCCGCTCACGCGCCGGCCCCCCGGGTGCCAGCCGCGCAGTCCACGAGGATCTTCATCACGTCGCCGCCGCCTTCCAGGGCCTCGAACGCCGCGGGTGCCTCGGTGAGCGGCACGACCCTGCTGATCAGCCGCTCGGCCGGGACCGTGCCGTCGGCGAGCAGCGCCACCGCCCGCTCGAAGTCGGACCGGTCGTACAACCGGGCGCCCACCAGGGTGAGTTCGCGCCAGAAGAAACGGTGCAGGTCGACCTCGCGGGGCCGGGAGTGGATCGCCACCAGGCACAGCCGGCCGCGCACTCCCAGCACCTCCACCGCGGTGTCCACCCCGGCCGCCGCGCCGGACACCTCGAACGCGACGTCCGCGCCCGCGCCCCCGGTCCACCCCCGCACCGCTTCGGGCACGTCCTCGGCCGCCGGGTCCCACGTGACCAGCCCCAACTCGCCGGCCAGCTCGCGCCGGTGGGCACTGGGCTCCACCACCCGGACCTCGGCCCCGGCCGCCCGCGCCACCAGCGCGATCAGGACCCCGACCGGGCCGCCGCCCACGACCACGACCCACTCCCCGGCCCGCACCTCGGCCCGCCCGACGTCGTGCACGGCCACCGCGGTGGGCTCCACCAGCGCCGCCCGGTCCAGCGCGAGCGACCCCGGCAGCCGGACCAGCGTGGCGGCCGGGACCGTCCAGCGCCGCTGCATCGCCCCGGGCGAGTCGATGCCCATGAAGTCCAGGTTCCGACACACGTGCCGGTAGCCACTCAGGCAGGCCGCACACGTGGAGTCCCAGCGCAACGGCATCACCGTGACCGCGTCCCCGGCCCGCCAACCCTCCACCCCCGCGCCGACCCGCACCACACGGCCGGACATCTCGTGCCCCAGAACGGCCGGCGCGACGACCCGGGCATCCATGTCGCCGTGGAAGACGTGCAGATCGGTGCCACAGATCCCCACGTACGCGGGAGCCAGCAACACCTCACCAGGACCGGGCTCGACCGGCTCGACCACCGCCGTGACCAGCGTACGAGCGGCCGTGTAACGAACAGCAAGCGTCATCGTGTGCTCAGGGTCCTTTCAGCGCGGACGCCGATGGTCAGCAGCAGGTTGGCGTAGGTGCGGGTGTCGGCGGTGACGACGGCGAGGGCCAGGTCGGGTGAGCGAGCGGCGTCGTAGAACTCGAAGCGGCCGAGCGTCTCGACGGGGACGGGCGCCAGCATCGAGCGGTACTCGGCGATGGCCGGCGGCTCCGGCTCGCCCTCGGGCGGCACCATCACGTGCGCCGCCTCGACGGGCAGGGCCCGCAGCAGCACGTCGAGCACGGTGGTGACGTCCAGCAGGCCCGGCGCCAGGTTGAGATGGACTGTCCTGGTCCGCGGGCCGGTGGCCGTACTCGCGGGATAGTGGCCGTCGGCGAGCAGGACCTGCGCCCCGTGCCCGGCACCCGCCAGGGCCTCGAGGATGCCCGGGTGCAGCAGTTCGGTCAGCAGCACGAGGTGCCCTCCTTCCTGTGAGCGGGGTCGAGGCGGTGGAACGCGGTGGCGGTACCGGCGAGGACCGCCTCGGTCTCGGCGGTGGAGCAGCCGGCCAGGAGCCCTTCGACGGCGGCGGCCCACCGGGGTCCGTGGCCGGGCTCGTCCAGCCGGTGCTGGGGGCGGAGGTCCGGGGCCCGCCCGTGGTGGTGCGCGTCGACGAGGGCCGGGGCGTCAGACACGGGCCGCCCAGACCGGGCCGTCGGGGTAGGCGTACTCCTTGAGCGAGCCCGGGTGCATCTGTGCGCTCAGCCCGGGCAGGGTCGGCGCGAGATAGCGGCCGTCGGAAACGCGGACCGGGTCGACGAAGTGTTCGTGCAGGTGGTCGACGTACTCGATGACCCGGTCCTCGGTGGTGCCGGAGACGGCCACGTAGTCGAACATCGACAGGTGCTGGACCATCTCGCACAGCCCCACACCCCCGGCGTGCGGGCAGACCGGAACCCCGAACTTCGCGGCCAGCAGGAGGATGGCGAGGTTCTCGTTGACTCCGCCGACCCGGGCGGAGTCGATCTGCACGATGTCCACCGCGCTGGCCTGCAGCAGCTGCTTGAAGACCACCCGGTTCGCGACGTGCTCGCCGGTGGCGACCTTGATGGGGCCGAGAGCCTCGCGGACGGCGGCGTGGCCGAGGATGTCGTCGGGGGAGGTGGGCTCCTCGATCCAGTACGGGTCGTAGGGGGCGAGGGCGCGCATCCAGTCGATCGCGGGTGCCACGTCCCATCGCTGGTTGGCGTCGACGGCGATGCGGACGTCCGGGCCGACCGCGTCCCGGGCGACGCGCATGCGCCGTACGTCGTCCTCCAGGTCCGCGCCGACCTTCAGCTTGATCTGGGTGAAGCCGTCGGCGACGGCCTCGTGGGCGAGGCGGGTCAGTTTCTCGTCGGAGTAGCCGAGCCAGCCGGGGGTGGTGGTGTAGGCGGGGTAGCCGCTCTCCAGCAGGCGGGCGATGCGCTCCTGACGGCCGGGCTCGGCGCGACGGAGGATCCCGAGCGCCTCCTCGGGGGTGAGGGCGTCGCTGAGCCACCGGAAGTCGACCTGGGCGACCAGGTCCTCGGGGGACATCGCGGCGAGGAAGCGCCAGACGGGCTCGCCGGCGCGCTTGGCGGCGAGGTCCCAGGCCGCGTTGACGACGGCTCCGGTGGCCATGTGGATGGCGCCCTTCTCCGGTCCGAGCCACCGCAGTTGGGGGTCATGGACGAGGGTCCGGGCGAACGTCCCGAGGTCGGCGCAGACCTCCTCGACGGACCGGCCGACCACGTACGGGGCGAGGGCCGCGATGGCGGCGGCCTGGACGTCGTTGCCGCGTCCGGTGGTGAAGGCGAGAGCGTGGCCTTCCAGGCCGTCGCCGGCGTCGGTGCGCAGCACCACGTAGGCGGCGGAGTAGTCGGGCTCGGGGTTCATCGCGTCCGAGCCGTCCAGATGCTCGGAGGTGGGGAAGCGGACGTCCAGGACGTCCAGGGCGGTGATGCGGGCGGACGGGGGCATGGCGGCAACTCCTAGGAGGGGCGAGGGGTTCGCCCCTGTCGAGGGGGCATGAACGTGACGGCGGGCGGGCAGCGGGCGGGCAGCGGGCAGCGGGCAGCGGGCGGTCGGGCGGGCTGGCAGCGGGCGGGCGGGCGGTCGGCCGACGACGGCCGCCCGGGTCACTCCTGGACCTTGCCGCCGGTGATGCGGGAGATGGCGAGGGCGACCAGGATGATCAGGCCGTTGAGGGCGCCGATCCACTGGGCGGGGACGCCCGCCAGCGTGAGCACGTTCTGGATCATGAAGAGCAGCAGGATGCCGCAGAACGCGCCGAACATCGTGCCCTTGCCGCCGTTGAGGCTGATTCCGCCGATGACGGCGGCGGCGAAGACGGTGAAGATGTAGCCGTTGCCCTGGGCGGAGGCGACCGAGGCCAGGCGTCCGGACAGCATCAGCCCGGCCAGGGCGGCGAGTGCGCTGCCGCTGACGATCACGATCCACAGCACCCGGTCGGTACGGATGCCGGCCGCCTTCGAGGCGTCGACGTTGCCGCCGACGGCGTAGAGGGAGCGGCCGAAGCTGGTCCAGCCGAGAACCACGATCGCGATCGCGAACAGGGCCAGGCAGGTCCAGATGGAGGCGGGCATCCCGAACCACTCGGCGGTGCCGAGGTAGAGCATCGACTCCGGCAGCTGGAAGAAGGTCTGGCCGCCGGAGACGCCGGTGAGGATGCCGCGCAGGACGATGAGCATGCCGAGGGTGACGATGAAGCCGTTGAGGCCGAAGCGGATGATCAGCAGGGAGTTGATCACGCCGACGAGTACGCCGACGGCCAGGGTGACGGGAACCGCCCAGCCACCGGGAAGGAGGCCGAGCCCGTGCCCCGCGCCGGCCGGGACGACCAGCCAGGCCGCGACGCCGGGTGCGAGGCCCATGGTCGACTCCAGGGACAGGTCCATCTTCTTGACGATCAGGATCATCGTCTGGGCGAGGACCAGCAGGGCCATCTCGGACATGGTCTGCAGCACGTTGACGAGGTTGTCGGCCTGGAGGAAGACGGGGTTGACGATCTGTCCGACGACCGCGATGACGACGATCGCGGGGACGAGGGCGAGGTCGCGCAGTCGGGCCAGGGGTATCCGGCCGCCGAGCAGGGCCGTGCGCGGGGGCCTGGGTTCCACGGCCTCGGCGGCCGCGTCCGCAAGGACGGTTTCAGGCATCGAGGTCCACTCCTTCCATCGCGGCCACGAGCTCGTGGTCGTGCCAGCCGCGGGCCATCTCTGAGGTCACCCGGCCCTGGAACATCACCAGGACCCGGTCGCACATGCGGAGGTCGTCGAGTTCGTCGGAGGCGATGAGCACTCCCGTGCCGGTCCGCGCCGTCTCCTCGACCTTGTGGAGGAGGAACTCCTTGGAGCGCACGTCCACGCCCGCGGTCGGGTTGATCAGCACCAGCAGGCGGGGGTCGTCCGCCAGTGCCCGGGCCATGACGACCTTCTGCTGGTTGCCGCCCGAGAGCGCGGAGACGGGCAGCCCGGGGCCGGGCGTCTTGATCGCGAGCTTCTCGATCATGTCGCCGGCGAGCCGGTCCCGCCGTTCGCGGCTGAGGAATCCGTGCCGGCCGAGCCTGTGCGGCACGGACAGCGTGGCGTTGTCGGCGATCGACATGTCGGGCACGAATCCCTGGTGGTGCCGATCCCGCGGGACGAACCCGGCACCCGCGGCGAGCGCGGCGGGAACGCTGCCGGGCCGCGGCCGCCGCCCGGCGATCGCCACCTCTCCGGCCTGGGCCGTCCGCAGCCCCACGACGGTCTCGGCGACCTCGGTACGACCGCTGCCGGCGGCACCCGCGAGTCCGACGATCTCCCCGGCGCCCACCTCGAAGGTGACATCACCGTAGGAAGCGCCACTGCCCAGCGCCCGCACGGACAGGGCCGGCACGCCGGTGCGGTCGAGGCTGCTCGACCGCGCCTCCGGCCGGGCGCCCGCCGCCTCGCCGGTCATCGCCGCGACCAGTTCGGTGCGGGGGAGTTCCGTGACCGGCGCGGTCACGACGTGCCGTGCGTCGCGGAACACCGTCACCATGTCGCAGATGTCGTAGACCTCCTGGAGGTGGTGACTGATGAACAGGAAGGTCACGCCCTGGCGCTGCAAGTCGCGGATCCGGTCGAAGAGACGGCTGATGGCCGCGCCGTCGAGCTGGGCGGTCGGCTCGTCCAGGATGATGAACCGGGCGCCGAACGACAGTGCCCGGGCGATCTCCACGAACTGCCGCTGTTCCACGTTCAGCTCGCCGGCCGGGGTCTGCGGGTCCACGTCCACCGACCAGGTCGACAGCAGGTCCTTCGCCCTCCGGCGCACTGCCTGCCAGCTGATGAGCCGGCGACGCCCGTGGTCGTGGCGGTTGAGGAAGAGGTTCTCGGCGACGGTCAGGGTGGGGATGATGGTGGACTTCTGGTACACGCAGGCCACCCGCCGTCGCCAGGCGTCGCGGTCCGCCAGCCGCGGCGCGGGGCTGCCGCCGAAGGCGACCGTTCCCTCGTCGGGGGCCTGCAGGCCGGTGAGGACCGACACGAGTGTCGACTTGCCGGCCCCGTTGCGGCCGACGAGCGCGTGGGTCTCGCCGGCCCTGATGGTGATCCGGGCGCCGTCGAGGGCCACCGTCGGACCGAATCGCTTGACTATGCCCGTCGCCTCGACGACGGGTGGGCCCGCCTGGGACCGTCCACCGCCCGCCGGGGCGGGCGCGGGGCTGACCGCTCGCTGTCCGTCGCTCATCGCAACCGCCTTGCACTCGTGAGCCGTTGGGTCCTGACCAGGCGGGTCAGCCGTGGTTGTTGCCCCACAGGGAGGGGTCGTCGCTCTTGACGCTGGGAACACCGCCGTAGGTGCCGCCGTCGAGGGTGACCAGGGGAGCGGAGAGCTGGTCCTCGAGCAGCCCCGGCCGGACCTGGATGATGGTGCTGTCGTGGTCGGTCTTGCCCGGCTGGAAGGTCTTCCCGTCGATGGCGGCCTTCAGGTAGTGCAGCGCGTACTTGGCGTAGAGGTCGGCCGGCTGGGAGACGGTGGCGTCGATCTTGCCCGCCGCGATCGACTTGAGCTCCTCGGGGATGCCGTCGTTGGACACGACGAAGACGTGCTTCTCGTCCGACGGGTCGGCCAGCAGGCCCTTCTGCTTGAGGACCTGAAGGGTCCCGGCCAGGGCGAAGCTGGACTGCATGTAGACGCCCTTGATGTCCGGATTGGCGGTGAGGTCGGTCTGGAGCTTCTGCGCGGCGACCGCGCCGTCCCAGTTGGTGGCCTCACCGAACACCTTGATGCCGGGATAGCTCCTCTTCATGCAGTCGTTGAACGCCTCGGTGCGGTCCCGGCCGTTGATGGAGTCCAGGCCACCCTCCAGCATGACGACCTTGCCCTCGCCCTTCAGCTTCGTGCCGAGGAACTGACAGGCCTTCTCGCCGTAGGCGCGGTTGTCGGCCCGCACCACCATGAACACCTTGCCGCTGTCGGGGCGGGTGTCGATGGTGACGACGGGGATCTTCTTCGCCTCCAGCTGCGCCAGCGTCGGCGCGACGGCGGCGGTGTCCTGCGGCGCCATCGCGATTCCCTTCACCCCCTGGCTGATGAAGGTCTGCGCGTTGGCGGTCAGCTTGGCCACGTCGTTCTGCGAGTTCGTCGTCTTCAGCGACAGGCCCAGCTGTCCGGCGTACCCGGGCGTGTACGTGATGTACGAGTTCCAGAAGTCGGTGTCGGAACGCGGGTAGTCGACACCGACCAGCGGCGCGTCGCCCGACGCGGACGAGGCGCCCGTGCCGCTGCCGCAGGCACTGAGCAGCGCCAGGGCGGCCAGGGCCGAGGCGGTGGAGCGGAGTGCGGTTCTGAGTCTCATCAGTACGTCCTCACGCTGGTCCCAGAGCGGGAGAGAGGTTGTGCCGGGCGGCAGCTGCCGTGTGCTGCCGGCACCGGAGAGATGGGATGTATGTATAGGCGGCGACTGGGGGTGGTGTCTAGAAGTCGAGCAGAATTACGAGAAGTTGCGCCTGCCCGATGGATCCGTGGTGGGTCGACGAGGTGAAGAGATCCCATCAATGGGCGCGACTGGGGTGCCGCCGGCCTGCCTGGGGGCTCCCTGTGGCGGAGTGTCCGCTGCGCAGTGCGAAACATTCCATGTCTGGCGCATGAAGAAGAGGATCAAATCGCTCAGAGCCGGACAAAACCGCGAGCCGGGGATCGTTTTCATCCCTGCACACCCGTTGACATCAGGGCGTTACATGGACGAACTTCATGCGTAACCTCCGGCGCTCCAGGGGAGTGCGCGTCGTACGTTCCCTTGGTCCGGCCTGCCCCTTCCGCCCCCAGCCCAGGGATGTCCTCATGGCGAGTTCACTGAATCGACGTCAGTTCCTCTCCGCGGCCGCCGGTGTGGCCGCGGCCGCCATCGCCGGCAGTGGCCTCGTGGCCGGCGTCGCACAGGCGGCACCGAATGCCTACACGCCCGACTGGAACTCGGTCGACCAGCACCCGGCGGCTCCGGAGTGGTTCCAGGACGCGAAGTTCGGGATCTACTTCCATTGGGGGGTGTTCAGCGTTCCCGCGTACCAGAGCGAGTGGTACCCGCGGAACATGTACAAGGCCGGCAGCGCGGCCAACCAGCACCACATCGCGACCTACGGTCAGCCGTCGGCCTGGCCCTACCACAACTTCATCAACGGGGCGAAGGACCTCGCGGGCAACCTAGTGCAATTCGCGCCGAAGCTGAAGTCGGCGGGCGGGAACTTCGACCCCGACGAGTGGGCGCAGCTGTTCGTCGACGCCGGCGCCAAGTACGCCGGACCGGTCGCGGAGCACCACGACGGCTTCTCCATGTGGGACAGCCAGGTCAACGAGTGGAACTCGGTCGCGAAGGGCCCGAAGCTGAACCTGCTGCAGCTGTTCGCCACGGCGATCCGCGCCAAGAACCTCAAGCTGCTGGTGGCCATGCACCACGCGTTCAACTTCAACGGCTTCTACGAGAGCGCCCCCGCGCAGTCGGACCCGAGCCTCAAGAAGCTCTACGGGCAGCTGGACAGGTCGCAGGAGAACCAGCTCTGGTACGACAAGCTGAAGGAGGTGATCGACCGCGCCCAGCCGGACATCCTCTGGCAGGACTTCGATCTGAACGTGGTCGACGAGACGCAGCGCCTCAACTTCCTGTCCTACTACTACAACCAGGCCAACTCGTGGGGCCGCGAGGTCGTCGCCACCTACAAGGACGGCCTCACCAACAAGGGCGAGATCTTCGACTACGAGCGCGGCGGCCCCGCGGACCTCACCACGCCGTACTGGCTGACCGACGACAGCATCTCCAGCAGCAGCTGGTGCTACACGCAGGGCATCGGCTACTACGGCATCCAGCAGATGCTGCACTCGTTCATCGACCGGGTCAGCAAGAACGGCAACGTCCTGCTGAACATCGCGCCGATGGCCGACGGTACCATCCCCCAGGCGCAGAAGGACGTCCTGCTCGGCATCGGCGACCACCTGAAGCGCTTCGGCGAGTCGATCTACGCGACCCGCGCCTGGACGGTCTACGGCGAGGGCCCGACGAAGATGGGCGGTGGCTCCTTCACCAACCCGACGGCCGGCACTCCCCAGGACATCCGCTTCACCCGCAACAAGGCCGGCAACGTCCTGTACGCCACCGTCCTGGGCTGGCCCGGCAGTTCACTCACCATCAGGACCCTCAGCTCGGACCGGATCAGCCTCTCGTCGCTGACCTCGGTGAAGCTGCTGGGCTCCACCGCCGGAACCACCATCGACCTGCCCGCACCGGTGCAGAGCTCCTCCGGCCTCACGGTGACCCTGCCGTCCTCCGCGCCGTACGGCGCCAACGCGTACGTCCTGAAACTCTCCTTCTCGGGCGGCATCCCGGCCCTGCTGCCGCCGGCCGGCGCCGTCGCCTTCAAGGACGTCGACTACACCGGCGCCTCCGCGGCGCTGACCGTGGGCGAGTACACCGCGGCCGACCTGACCGCGGCCGGTGTCGGTGCGGCCGCCATCTCCTCCATCCGCACGTCCCCCGGCTTCCAGGTCATCGGCTACTCCGGGGACGACTTCACCGGCACCGCCTGGACCTTCACCGCCGACACCCCCGACCTCAGGGCCACCGGCAACAACGACCGGATCACCTCGTTGAAGGTCCAGTTCAACCCGTCGACGTACTTCCGGCTCACCAACGTCACCGACGGCCTCGCCCTGGACGGCGGCGGCAAGGTCGACTCCGGCTCCAACCTCAAGCAGTGGACCTGGGACGGCAGCACCAACCTCCAGTGGCAGGCGGTCGACGTGGGCGGCGGCTACTACAAGCTGGTCAACCGCACCAACGGCATGGTCGCCGACGGCTGGGGCGCCACTGCGGACGGCTCCGCGGCCCGGCAGGCCCCGTGGAACGGCGGCACCAACCAGCAGTGGAAGATCACCCCCCGGAGCGGGAACGCGTACTCGATCGCCAACCGCACCACCGGTCTGGTCCTCGACGGCGGCGGCAGCGTCGCCTCCGGCTCCGTCGCCAAACAGTGGACCTACAACGGCAGCTCCAACCTGCTGTGGACCTTCACGGCACTGTAGCCGCTGGCACCGGGAAAGTCCTTGCAGGCATCTTGACGGGCCCAGGTGGACGGGTATTGACTCCGCTCACCTTCAAGATCTCATCCGCCTCCCCAGGAGGGCTCACTTCGACCCTGCATTGTTAACGCTAACATTATCGCGGAGCCGCACTCCGCCCTCGCCGGCTCGGTTGCCGGCAGCACCTTCGCGCACGGCCGGTCGGGGGTGTACCCCTCCGCCGGCTCCCTCGCCCCTGCCGGGAGACCACCCGTACGGGCTTCTGACGTCCGACGGGCCGAGATGAGGCCTCCTCGCCGGCCGATCCCACCCCCTTGGCGCGCCGTCAGGTAACGCACGTGCCCACCGGCGACCAGACCGTGTGACAGCTCCAGCCCTACAGATAGGAGATCCCCATGCGCCGACGAAGTTCCCACCGCACGCCCCTGTCCGCCGTGCTCACCGCCGTGGTCGCGGCCGTGGCGGCGTTGGCGACGATGCTCGTCGCAGGACCGGCTCACGCGGCCACCAGCGGCGCCCTGCGTGGTGTGGGTTCCGGCCGGTGTCTCGACGTGCCGAACGCCAGCCAGACCGACGGAACGTTCCTGCAGATCTGGGACTGCTCGGGCGGGACCAACCAGCAGTGGACGTTGACGTCCGGCAACCAGCTGACGGTGTACGGCAACAAGTGCCTGGACGTTCCGGGCCACGCCACCACGGCCGGCACCCGGGTGGAGATCTGGACCTGTCACGGCGGTGCGAACCAACAGTGGCGGGTGAACTCCGACGGCTCGGTCGTCGGGGTGGAGTCCGGGCTGTGCCTGGACGTCAGCGGCGGCGGTACGGCCAACGGGACGGCGGTGCAGCTCTGGAACTGCAGCCGCGCCGGCAACCAGCAGTGGACCGGCCTGTCCGGGACGGGCACCACGTGTGCCCTCCCGTCGACGTACCGGTGGACCTCGACCGGTCCGCTGGCGCAGCCGGCGAACGGCTGGGCGTCGCTGAAGGACTTCACCGACGTGGTCTACAACGGCAAGCACCTGGTCTACGCGACCTACTCCGACGGATCGTCGTGGAAGTCGATGGGATTCGCTCCCTTCGCGAACTGGTCGGACATGGCCTCGGCCACCCAGACCGCCATGCCCTCGTCCGCGGTGGCGCCCACCCTGTTCTACTTCGCGCCCAAGAACACCTGGGTGCTGGCCTCACTGGGCTGGGGGACGGCCTGGCCCTTCACCTACCGCACGTCCAGCGACCCCACCAACCCCACCGGCTGGTCCGCGCCGCAGCCGCTGTTCACCGGCAGCCTCCCCACCGGGGGAGCGATCGACCCGACCCTGATCGCCGACGACCAGAACATGTACCTGTTCTTCGCCGGTGACAACGGCAGCATCTACCGGGCGAGCATGCCGATCGGGAACTTCCCGGGCAGCTTCGGCTCCTCGTACACCACCGTCATGAGCGACACGGTGCAGAACCTGTTCGAGGCGCCCCAGGTCTACAAGGTCCAGGGCCAGAACCAGTACCTCATGATCGTCGAGGCTCGGGACGCGAACGAGCACCGCTACTTCCGCTCGTTCACCGCCACCAGCCTGAACGGCTCCTGGACCCCGCAGGCCGCCACCGCGAGCAACTCCTTCGCGAGCCAGGCCAACAGCGGTGTCACCTGGACCAACGACATCAGCCACGGTGACCTGGTCCGCGAGAACCCCGACCAGACGATGACCATCGACCCCTGCAACCTGCAGTTCCTCTACCAGGGCAGGTCGCCCTCCTCGGACGGCACGTCCTACCTGCAACTGCCGTACCGGCCGGGCGTGCTCACCCTCCAGCGCTGACCCGCCCGGCCCACCTGGGAGCCGGCGCTCAACGCCTTGAGGGACCCCGGCCGTGCGGCGGCCGGGGTCCCTCATCCCGTGCGCGGGCGACCTGGCCGGGATCCTCGCGGGCGGCACCTGGACGGGCCGCGTCGCCGGCGGTCCACAGCCCGTCCGGAGGACACCCGCGCCCGGTCGCCGCGCTTTTGCGGCGCGCCTCGCAGCCGGGCGTCACCGGCGCGTCGGGCTGACCGAGGCGGCCTGCCCCTCACGGGTCGACGAGCTGCTCGGCCGCGGCACGGTGGCGGCTCCGGGAGAAGACGAAGGAGAACTCGGCCGGTTCGGCCCGCAGGTGGTACTGCGGCAGCGGACCAGGGCCGCAGGAAGTGCTGCCGATGCCGTGCAGGGCGTGGTCGAGGTTGACCCACACGGTGTCGCCGGGGGTGAGGCCGGTGAGATGGGTGGCCGCGTGGAGTTGCTCGGTGGTCCAGCGGCGGGCGGTCAGGTGGAACGCGGGGTCGCCCTCGACGCGCAGGCCGCCGATCTCGGCCCAGCGGACGTCGGTCCGCACGCCGTTCTCCTGCGGGCGCACGTACGGCGTCTGCATTCCGTCGACGGTGGACTCGTGGCGGCCGGTCCTGGAGGCTGACTTGGTGTCCGGGTACGCCTCACCGGGGCCGCCGCCGAACCACCGCACGTCGTCGGCGCGGGTGAGGGCGAACCGCACGCCCAGACGGGGGAGCGGCACCGGCCACTCGCCGTCGGGTGTCACGGACACGGTCAGTCGCAGCCGGTCGCCGTCGGAGATCCAGCGGTACACCGTGGCGAGGCCGAACTCCCGCGCGGCGGCAGCCACTCGGGTCCGTACGGTCAGCGCGTCCCCGCCGAGCTCCACGGCATCCAGCCGGTGCCGCATGCGGTGCAGCCCGTACGCGCGCCACTGTGCGGCCTGGCACGTGCCGGTGTTCCAGTCCGTGCCCTCGTCGTTGTCGGTGGTCGCCCGCCACACGTCCAGCCGCAGACCGCTGACCTCGACGGCGCCGACGGCCGTGAGCCCACCCGTGCGGGTGTCGAAGCGGGCCGGGCCGAGCGTGATCACGCCGTCGCGCGTGACGGGCCCGGAGGTGGCGCGGACGACCGGCAGCGCTCGTGCGGCCACGGGGAACTGGCTCCACGCGACCTCGTGGCCCCGGGGCGCCCACGGGGTGTCGGCGGCCAGCACCGCGCGGACCGTCCACTGCGTCTCGCCGGAGTCGTGACCCGGGGGCGGCACGGGAAGCTTCACGCCGACGGACTCGCCGGGCGTGAGCGCCGGCACGGACAACGGGCCCGACGCGACCGTCTCACCCTCCACCTGGTAGGACCACTCGAAGGTCAGCGCGGACAGGTCGGCGAAGTCGTACGCGTTGGTGATCCGTACGGTGCCGTCCGTGCCGTCGCCCTGGATGCGGACGGGCTCGATGACCTTCTTGTACTCCAGCAGCCCCGGGGAGGGGCGCCGGTCCGGGAAGACCAGGCCGTCGCAGACGAAGTGGCCGTCGTGCAGTTCCTCGCCGAAGTCGCCACCGTAGGCGAAACCCAGCTCGGGATGCTTGATGCCGTGGTCGATCCACTCCCACACGAAGCCGCCCTGCAGCCTGGGGTGGGCCTCGAAGAGGCGCTGGTAGTCGGCGAGTCCGCCGGGTCCGTTGCCCATGGCATGGGCGTACTCGCAGAGGATGAAGGGGAGTTCGCGGCGCTTGTGGGGACCGCCGTCGAGCTGCTTGCCGATCCGCTCGACCTCGGCGTGGGCGGCGTACATCCGCGAGTACACGTCGGTGTCGCGGCAGGTCCCGTCGCCCTCGTAGTGCACGAGGCGGGAGGAGTCCCGGCCGCGGATCCAGGTGGCCATCGCGGTCAGGCCGCGTCCGGTGCCGGCCTCGTTGCCCAGCGACCAGATGATGACCGACGGGTGGTTCTTGTCCCGTTCGACCATGCGGGCGGCGCGGTCGAGCAGGGCCGGGGTCCAGCGGTCGTCGTCGGCGGGGTTGTCGCGCCAGGCCTGCTCGACGAAGCCGTGGGTCTCCAGGTCGCACTCGTCGATGACCCACAGGCCGTACTCGTCGCACAGGTCGAGGAAGCAGGGGTGCGGCGGGTAGTGCGAGGTGCGGACGGCGTTGACGTTGTGACGCTTCATCAGCAGCACGTCCTGGCGCATGGTCTCCAGGTCGAGGGCGCGGCCCGTTTCGGGGTGCCACTCGTGGCGGTTGACGCCCTTGAAGAGCACCGCCCGGCCGTTGACCTTGATGAGGCCGTCCGCCAGCTCCACCGTCCGGAAGCCGATCCGCAGCCGCACGCGCTCGCCCCCGGTGACCAGCTCGCCGTCGTACAGCGTCGGGAGCTCGGCCGACCAGGGGCGGACCGGCACCGTGGCCGTGTCCCCCGTGACGATGTCGATGCCCAGGGCGGGCACGAGCACCCGCCCGTCGACGTCGGAGTCGACGCGCAGGGTGCCGTCACCGGTGGCGTGGTCGTAGGAGGCGTGCACGAAGAAGTCGCGCGCGCTGCCTTCCGGGCGGTGCAGCAGGGTGACGTCACGGAAGATGCCCGGTAGCCACCACTGGTCCTGGTCCTCCAGGTAGGAGCCCGCCGACCACTGGTGGACGCGGACGGCGAGCACGTTGCCACTCCGTTCGAGCAGGTGCCCGACGGCGAACTCGTGCGGCACGCGCGAGCCCTTGAACTCGCCGACGTCCGTGCCGTTCAACCAGACGCGGGCGCAGGACTCGACACCGTCGAAGCGCAGCACCGCGTCGCCGTCGGTCGGCCATTCCACGGGCAGGTCGAAGACGTGCAGGTGGTCGCCGGTCGGGTTCTCCGTCGGCACGCGCGGCGGGTCGACGGGGAACGGGTACTGGTGGTTCGTGTACGCGGGCCGGCCGAACGCGCCGTCGCCCTGCAGCACCCAATGCCCGGGGACGGTCACCTCGGGCCAGCCACGGGCGTCGAATCCGGGCTCGGCGAAGGACGCGTCCTCGGCGTCGGCCGTCGGCGACACGCGAAGGCGCCAACTGCCGTTCAGCGACAGGGACGAGGCGTCCGATGAGGCGTACCAGGTGCGCGGTGCCAGGGCCCCGCGGCCCGGGGAGTGGTCCTCGACGTAGTCGTCCGTCATTCCTTGACTGCTCCCTGCGCGATTCCGCCGGCGATCCGCCGGCGTGCGACGAACACCCGTGGCACCGGGAACGTACCCAGCGGTGTGCCGGCCATGCTGATCGACGCGCGGGGTGCGGAGCCGGAGCCGAGGTCATGTCGATGGCGACAGTGTTGGCCGGGGCGCGACGAGCTGTCAACGCTGGCATCAACTGGCTTGTGAAGCAGCTGGACTGACGGCACCACCGGGCACGGCCGGCGGGCTGGTCAAGATTGGGTAACGCGGCTCGGGGGCCTTGCCGGTGTCAATTGTTAGCGTTAACAATCGGTCTCGAGCGAAACGGCGTCGATACCTGACGTTCACGTAGTCGGTGCCGTTCGCGCGATCGACGATCCCGAGAGGAAGTCCCACCATGTCCAAGAGAGCTGCGGCGGCCCTGGTCGCCGGTGCGATGGTCACCGTCCTCACCGCGTGCGGTTCCGGCGGAGGTGGGGGCTCGGCCGACAAGGGGGCCGGCCACAAGCTCGTCGTGGGCTTCTCGCAGGTCGGTGCGGAGAGCGGCTGGCGCACCGCGAACACGAAGTCGGTCCAGGAGTCCGCGAAGAAGGCGGGCATCGAGCTGAAGTTCTCCGACGCCCAGCAGAAGCAGGAGAACCAGATCAAGGCGATCCGCTCGTTCATCCAGCAGAAGGTGGACGTCATCGCCTTCTCGCCGGTGGTGGAGTCGGGCTGGGACACCGTGCTGAAGGAGGCGAAGGACGCCAAGATCCCGGTGATCCTCACCGACCGCGCGGTGGACTCCAAGGACGACTCGCTCTACGTCTCCTTCCTGGGCTCGGACTTCGTCGAGGAGGGCAAGAAGGCCGGCGAGTGGCTGGTGAAGGAGTACCAGGGCAAGTCCGACGAGGTGAACATCGTCGAGTTGCAGGGCACCACCGGTTCGGCGCCGGCCAACGACCGCAAGTCGGGCTTCGGTGACGTGATCAAGGCGGACGCGAAGTTCAAGGTGGTGGCCTCGCAGACCGGTGACTTCACCCGCGCGAAGGGCAAGGAGGTCATGCAGGCCTTCCTGAAGGCCCAATCGAAGATCGACGTGTTGTACGCGCACAACGACGACATGGCGCTGGGCGCGATCCAGGCCATCGAGGAGGCCGGCAAGAAGCCGGGCACCGACATAAAGATCATCTCGGTGGACGGCGTCAAGGACGCCTTCACCGCGATGAGCCAGGGCAAGATCAACGTCGATGTGGAGTGCAACCCGCTCCTCGGCGACCAGCTGATGGACCTGGCGAAGAAGGTCAAGGCCGGCGAGCAGGTGCCCAAGCGGATCAAGACGCAGGAGAGCGTCTTCACCCAGGACCAGGCCGCCGCGGCGCTGCCGACCCGCCAGTACTGAACGGGCCCGCCCGCCCGGGGAGCGATCGGCGGACCGCTCCCCGGCGGGCCGGGTCGCATGAGGAGAGGAGAACCGGGGTGCGTCAGCAACCGGTCCTGGAAGTGCGGGGGATCCGTAAGGAGTTCCCCGGGGTGGTGGCGCTGGACGGGGTCGGCTTCCGACTCTTCCCCGGCGAGGTGCACGCTCTGATGGGGGAGAACGGCGCCGGCAAGTCCACGCTGATCAAAGTGCTGACCGGGGTGCACCCGGCGGACGGCGGCGAGGTGGTGCTGGCCGGCCGGCGGGTGCGGATCGCCGGTCCGCTGCAGGCCCAGCAGGCGGGCATCAGCACCGTCTACCAGGAGGTGAACCTCTGCCCGAACCTGTCGGTCGCGGAGAACATCTTCATCGGCCGCGAACCGCGGCGCCTGGGCCTGATCGACTGGGCCGAAGCGCGCCGCCGGGCCGCCGAGCTGGTCCGCACGCTGGAGCTCGACATCGACGTCAGCGCGCCGCTGGGCAGCTACTCCATCGCCGTCCAGCAACTGGTCGCCATCGTCCGCGCCGTGGACGTCTCGGCCAAGGTGCTGATCCTGGACGAGCCGACCTCCAGCCTGGACCGTGACGAGGTGCGCCAGCTCTTCACCGTGATGCGACGGTTGCGCGACCAGGGGGTCGCCATCCTGTTCGTCTCGCACTTCCTCGACCAGATCTACGAGATCTGCGACCGGATGACCGTCCTGCGCAACGGCCGGTTGGAGGGCGAGTACCTGACCAGTGAGCTCGACCAGGTCGAGCTGGTCTCCCGGATGATCGGCTCCGAACTCGCCGGACTCGACCAACTCGCGGGCGGCACACGGCACGAGCGCTCGGCACCGGCCACCGACCGGCCCTTCCTGCAGGCCGAGGGCCTGGCCCGGCAGGGCGGGGTCGAACCGTACGACCTCGCGATCGCTCCCGGTGAAGTGGTCGGCCTCGCGGGCCTGTTGGGCTCCGGCCGGACCGAGGCCGCCCGGCTGCTGTTCGGCGCCGACCACAAGGACCGCGGCACCGTGCGGATCAACGGCACCGAGACCGGACTGCGCAGCCCGCGCGACGCGATCGGTCACGGCATCGCGTTCTGCTCGGAGAACCGCAAGACCGAGGGTCTGGTCGGCGAGCTGACCGTCCGGGAGAACATCGTGCTGGCGCTGCAGGCGGCCCGCGGCTGGGCCCGTCCGCTGTCGCGCACCGTGCAGGACACGCTGGCGGCGCGCTGGGTCCGTGCCCTGGACATCCGCCCGGGCGACCCGGAAGCGCTGGTCCGCAACCTCAGCGGCGGGAACCAGCAGAAGGTGCTGTTGGCCCGCTGGCTGATCACCGACCCCAAGCTGCTGATCCTGGACGAGCCCACCCGGGGCATCGACATCGGCGCCAAGGCCGAGATCCAGAAGTTGGTCGCGGACCTCGCCGAGAAGGGCATGGCCGTGCTGTTCATCTCCGCCGAACTGGAGGAGGTGCTGCGGCTCAGCCACCGGGTCGGCGTGCTGCGCGACCGCCGGATGGTCGCCCACCTGCGCAACGACGGCGAGCTCACCCCGGAGCGCGTCCTGGCCGCCATCGCGAACGGAGCGGAACGATGACCACGGCGCCGATCACTCCCCGGGCCAGGGCGGTGACCCGGTACCGGCTGTTCTGGCCGGCCGCGGTGCTGGCCGTGCTGCTGCTCGCCAACCTCGCCTTCACCCCCGACTTCTTCGCCGTCCACCTCAAGGACGGGCACCTCTACGGCAGCACGGTCGACATCCTGCACTTCGGCGCTCCGCTGATCCTGGTGTCGCTCGGCATGACCCTGGTGATCGCCACCGGCGGCATCGACCTCTCGGTCGGATCCACCGTCGCCATCGCGGGTGCGCTGGCCTGTCTGCACATCAGCCAGGCCGCCGACCCGGCGAGTGCCGGCACGGTGCTCGGCGCGGTCGGCATCGCGCTCGGCACGGCGGTGCTGCTGGGCCTCGCGAACGGCGTCCTGGTGGCCCGGGTCGGGGTACAGCCGATCATCGCCACCCTGATCCTGATGGTCGCCGGACGCGGCGTCGCCCAGCTGATCACCGACGGTCAGATCATCACGATCACCAGCGAGCCGTACAAGCTGATCGGCGGCGGCTACTGGCTGGCCATGCCGTTCGCGATCCTGCTCAGCGGACTCGTCGCGCTGCTCACCGCGCTGCTCACCCGGTCCACCGCGCTCGGTCTCCTGCTGGAGTCGGTCGGCGGCAACCCGGTGGCCAGCCGGCTGGTCGGCATCCGGGCGACGCGCCTGGTCGGCCTGGTGTACGTGTTCAGCGCGCTGTGCGCGGGGGTCGCCGGGCTGATGGTCTCCTCCAACGTCTCGGCGGCGGACGGCAACAACGCCGGTCTGTGGATCGAACTCGACGCCATCCTCGCGGTGGTGATCGGCGGGACGTCGCTCAACGGCGGTCGGTTCTCGATCGGCGGCACGGTCCTCGGCGCGCTGATCATCCAGACCCTCTCCACCACCGTCTACACCATCGGCATCCCGCCGGAGACCACGCTGGTCTTCAAGGCCTTCGTGGTGATCACCGTCTGCCTGATCCAGTCGCCGAACTTCCGTGCCAAGCTGGCCCGGCGCGACGCCGGGCGCCGGAGCGGTCTCCGGCCGGGTCCTGCCGCCACCACCAACCGGGAGGTCGGCGCGTGAACGTCAACACCCTGATGACCAGAGTGCGCGGACAGGTTCCGATGCTGGTCACCTCCGTCCTGCTGGTGTCGATGTTCACCGTCGGGTCGGCACAGTACGACGGATTCTTCTCCGGGCAGGTGCTGCTCAACCTGCTGATCGACAACGCCTTCCTGCTCGTGGTCGCGGTCGGCATGACCTTCGTCGTGCTGACCGGCGGCATCGACCTGTCGGTCGGCGCGGTGGTGGCGCTGTCCACCATGGTCTCCGCCTGGCTGGTGGAGCGGCACGGCTGGCCGCCGCTGGTGGTCATCCCGCTCGTGCTGCTGATGGGCACGGCCGGCGGCTGGGTGATGGGGTGGGTGATCCACACCTTCGAGATCCAGCCGTTCATCGTGACGCTGGCGGGCATGTTCCTGGCCCGGGGCCTGTGCTACACGATCAGCGTCGAGTCGATCTCCATCACCGACCCGTCGTACACCGCGATGGCCCAGACCCGGATCCCGCTCGGCGACCTGTTCGTCTCGCCGAGCGTGCTGATCGCGTTGCTGGTGCTGGTGGTCGGGTTCGTCGTGCTGCACTACACCCGGCTCGGACGGAACGTGTACGCGCTGGGCGGCAGCGAGCAGTCCGCCCTGCTGATGGGCCTGCCGGTGGGGCGGACCAAGACCACCGTGTACGCGATCAGCGGCTTCTGCTCCGCCCTCGGCGGCGTGTTGCTGACCTTCTACATGCTCTCCGGCTACGGCCTGCACGCGGTCGGCCTGGAACTGGACGCGATCGCCGCCGTGGTGATCGGCGGCACCCTGCTCACCGGCGGCTCCGGCTACCTGCTGGGCACCTTGCTGGGCGTGCTGGTGCTGGGCCTGATCCAGACCATCATCAGCTTCCAGGGCACCCTCAGCTCGTGGTGGACCAGGATCGTGATCGGGGCGCTGCTGTTCGTCTTCATCGTCCTGCAGCGCCTGATCACCGCCCGCCGTCGGTAGCGCACCGCGCCGCCCCGGCACGGCCCGCCCGGGCCGTGCCGGGGCGCGCTCCGGGTCGGAGCGCGGGCGGCGGAGTCACTCGGCCGCCGGGCAGCGCGCCTCGGTGCCGTCCTCCCGGCTGACGGCCCGGCTCCGGCCCGCCGGGAACGGGAACCGGGTGAGCGCCGCGAGCCGGGCCGCGCGTTCGCGCGACCCGGCTTCCGTGGTCGGTTCGGCGGTTGCCGTGGAGGTGTTCGAGGGCCGGTTCAGCGGGCGCCGAGGAGGTGTTCGAGGGCCAGCTGGTCCAGCTGCTCGAAGGCCATGCCGCGCCCGGCGGCCGCGTCGACGTCGAACTCCTCGAAGGCGGAGCGGTCCGCCAGCAGCCCGGTCAGGCCGTCCTCGGCCGTGGGGAGGGCGAGTTCGGGCAGCCGGGAGGCGGCGAGGGCGGCCTGGACCTCCGGATCGGCCCGGAAGGCGCGGGAGGAGTCCGCCAGCAGCAGGTAGTTGCGCATGCAGGCGGCCGCCGAGGCCCAGACGCCGTCGAAGTCCTCGGTGCGCGGCGGCTTGAAGTCGAAGTGGCGCGGGCCGTCGTAGCCGGCCGACTCCAGCAGGTCGACCAGCCAGAAGGCCTGCCGCAGGTCTCCCGCGCCGAAGCGCAGGTCCTGGTCGTACTTGATGCCGGACTGGCCGTTGAGGTCGATGTGGAACAGCTTGTCGTGCCACAGGGCCTGGGCGATGCCGTGCGGGAAGTTGAGCCCGGCCATCTGCTCGTGCCCGACCTCCGGGTTGAGGCCGACCCGCTCGGGACGCTCCAGCGCGTTGATGAACGCCAGCGCGTGGCCGACCGTGGGCAGCAGGATGTCGCCGCGCGGCTCGTTGGGCTTGGGCTCGATCGCGAACCGCAGGTCGTAGCCCTGCTGGTCGACGTACTCGCCCAGCAGGTCGAAGGCCTCCTTCAGCCGGTCCAGCGCGGTGCGCACGTCCTTGGCCGCGCCGGACTCCGCGCCCTCGCGACCGCCCCAGGCGACGTAGACCGAGGCGCCGAGCTCCACGGCCAGGTCGATGTTGCGGATCGTCTTGCGCAGCGCGTAGCGCCGCACGTCGCGGTCGTTGGCGGTGAAGGCGCCGTCCTTGAAGACGGGGTGGGTGAACAGGTTGGTGGTCGCCATCGGGACCTTCAGCCCGGTGGCGTCCAGCGCGGCGCGGAAGCGCTTGACGGTCTCCTCGCGCGTCGCGTCGCCCGCGCCGAAGGGGATCAGGTCGTCGTCGTGGAAGGTGACGCCGTAGGCGCCGAGTTCGGCCAGCCGCTGCACGGTCTCGACCGGGTCGAGGGCGGGGCGGGTCGCGTCGCCGAAGGGGTCGCGCCCCTGCCAGCCGACGGTCCACAGGCCGAAGGTGAACTTGTGTGCCGGGGTGGGGACGAGCGGGTCGCTGGACATGGCGCGGCTCCGGGGCAGAGTGCGGAGGGGGTGTTTGTCAGGGCTCTCAACAAATTAGTATGCCGGAACCTGAGAAGGAACCCCCAGGGAGGAACACATGGCCGGGCAACGTGTCGTGATCGGCGTCGACAGCTCCACCCAGTCCACCAAGGCCCTCGCCGTCGACATCGACACCGGCACCGTCGTGGGCCAGGGCCGCGTCCCGCACACCGTCAGCGCGGGAGCCGGCCGGGAAAGCGATCCCGAGCAGTGGTGGCGGGCGTTCGAGGAGGCCGCCGTGCGGACGGGCTGGGCCGAGCGCGCGGCCGCCGTCTCGGTCGCCGGCCAGCAGCACGGCCTGGTCACCCTCGACGCGGCCGGAGCACCGGTCCGCCCCGCGCTGCTGTGGAACGACGTCCGGTCCGCCCCCCAGGCCGCCGAGCTGCGGGCCGCGATCGGCCCGGCGGAGATCGCCCGCCGCACCGGCAGCGTTCCGACCGCCGCCTTCACCGCCGCCAAGTGGGCCTGGCTGCGCGCCAACGAACCCGCCGCGAGCGACCGCGTCGCCGCCGTCCGCCTCCCGCACGACTTCCTGACCGAACGGCTGACCGGAGAGGCGGTGACCGACCGCGGTGACGCCTCGGGAACCGGCTGGTGGGGGCCGGACGGCTACGACGAGGACGTCCTCGACCGCATCGGCCTCGACCCCGCCCTGCTGCCGCGGGTCCTCGCGCCGGGCGCGCGGGCCGGCGCGGTCCGCCCGGGGACGGCGCTGCGCGAAGGCACCCCGGTGGCCACCGGCACCGGCGACAACATGGCCGCCGCCGTCGGGCTCGGACTGCTCCCCGGGCAGCCGGTGCTCAGCCTCGGCACCTCCGGAACCGTCTACGCCGTCGGCCGGACCAGGCCCGCCGACCCGAGCGGCACCGTCGCGGGCTTCGCCGACGCCCTCGGCGGCTGGCTGCCGCTGGCCTGCACGCTCAACTGCACCCTCGCCGTCGACCGCTTCGCGGCCCTCCTCGGACGCGGCCGCGAGGAGGTCGAGGACGGCGGCACCGTCGTCGTGCTGCCCTACCTGGACGGTGAGCGCACCCCGGACCTGCCCGACGCGTCCGGCCTGGTCCACGGGCTGCGCCACGACACCACCCCGGGGCAGCTGCTCCAGGCCGCCTACGACGGTGCCGCCCACGCCCTGCTCACCGCCCTCGCCGACGTGCTGCGGGCGGGCGGCGCGGACCTCGCGGACGACGAGCCACTGCTGCTGATCGGCGGCGGCGCCCGCGGCGGGGCCTGGCAGCGGACCGTCCTGCGGCTCTCGGGCCGGGCCGTCCGGGTGCCCGACGCCCGGGAACTGGTCGCGCTCGGCGCGGCCGCCCAGGCCGCGGCCCTGCTCACCGGCGAGTCGGCCGACGCCGTCGCGCGCCGCTGGCGGACGGCCGAGGGCCGGACGCTGGAGCCCGTGGCGAAGGACGGCGACGCGATCGAACGGATCGGCGATACCCTGCGTCGGGCCGGGGCCTTGCAGGGCGCCCCGGGTGGGGACCGGTAGGAGGGGCGGCGCGTGACGTCGGTCGGCAGTGCGATCAGGAGCCAGGACAACGGGCCCGCCTCGCTCCAGGACATGCGGCGGCGCAACCTCGCGCTCGTCCTCGGCGCGGTCGCCGGGCACAGCCCGCTCTCCCGCGCGGACGTCGCCGGGCGTGTCGGGCTGACCAGGGCGGCCGTCTCGTCCCTGGTCGACGAGCTGATCGGCCGCGGCGCGCTGACCGAGGCGGCGGCCACCGCCAGCGGACGGGTCGGCCGGCCCGGACGGGCGCTGGCCGTGAGCGGCGAGGGCCCGGCGGGCCTCGGCCTGGAGGTCGGTGTCACCCACCTCGGAGCGTGCGTGGTGGACCTGCGCGGCGAGCCCCGGGTGTGGCGCCGGGTGGAACGATCCAACGCGGACCGGCCGGCCGGGCGGGTACTGGCGGAGGTCGCCGAGCTGGCCGCCGAGGCGGAGGCCGACGCGACCGCCCTCGGACTGCGCGTCGAGGGCCGCGTGCTGGCCGTGCCCGGGGTGGTGCCGAACGGACCCGGCGGACTGGTCGAGCGCGCGCCCAACCTCGGCTGGCACGCCGTCCGGGTCGCCGACCACTGGCCCGACCCGGACACCGTTCCGGAGCCGGAGAACGAGGCCAACCTCGGGGCCCTGGCCGAGTTCTGGAGCGCCGAACAGCCCGTGGAGACCTTCGTGCACGTCTCCGCCGGGACCGGGATCGGGGCCGCCCTGGTCATCGGCGGCCGCCTCTTCCGCGGAGCCCGCGGCTTCGCCGGCGAACTCGGCCACATCCCCGTCCACCCGGACGGCCCCGGGTGCGCCTGCGGCGCCCGCGGCTGCCTGGAGCAGTACGCGGGCGAGACGGCCGTGTTGCGCGGGGCCGGCCTCGCGCACCACGGCCCGGGCGATGCGGCCACCCTGCTGGCCGAGCGTGCGGGCGCCGGGCACGCGCCGACCCTGGCGGCACTGGACCGCGCGGGCCGCGCCCTCGGCCTCGCCCTCACGTCCGCCGTCGACCTCATCGACCCGGACGGCCTCGTCCTCGGCGGCGCCTACGCCGAACTCGCCGAGTGGCTGCTGCCGTCGGTGCGGGCCGAACTGGCCGACCGGGTCACCGTGCGGCCCTGGACCCCGGAGGCGCTGCGCCCGTCCGCCCTGGGGCGGCGCGGACCGCTGCTGGGTGCGGCGCTGACGACGGTCCGCCGGATCCTGGCGGACCCGACCCTGCTGCCCGCCGGGTGACCAGGGGCTCGTCCCGCGCGGTCAGTCGTGCTCGACCACGATCATCGCGTGCCCGTCCGTCGTGGTGACCCGCACGTGGACGTACTCGCCGTCGTGCCGCCAGGCCAGCTCCCGGCCGGCGGGCTGCAGCCGCACCGAGCGCGGTACGGCGGCGAGCCGGACGGCGACGGGCACGTCCACCAGCGGGAAGGGGTCGTGCACCAGGTCGAGCTCCGGAGTCTCCCGGGACGGGACGAAGCTGACCAGGTGCACCACGGTGCCCGTGGCGGTGCGCTGCACGGTGGTCTCCAGGTGGACCGGCCCGCCCGCGCGGACCAGCGGGTGCGGCAGGAGCCGGTCCAGCGCCGCGCCGAGCAGCCGGCGGTAGGTCTCCAAGCCGTGGTCGTGGAAGGCCTCCAGCAGCGGGACGGCGACCGCGGCCACGCCGTCGGCGACGGCGACGGCCACCTCGTCGGTCGGATCGGCCGGGGGCGTGTACGAGTGACCGCAGAAGCGGTCCCAGGAGCGCGGGAAGTACGGCGCCACGACCCGGGCCAGGACCTCGGCGCCGGGCCGCGCCCGGGCGGTCAGCCGGGCGCCGTGGCTGATCACCGGGAAGTCCTCCGGGACACCGGGCACGCCCTGGCAGGCGAGGAAGGCCTCGCCGGCCGGGGCCGGCGCCAGGCCCTCGACCGGGAGGTCGGCCAGAGCCGGCTCGGTGCCGTTCCTGAGCAGCGCGGGCCCGACCAGCAGGACGGCTCCGCCGGCCTGGCGGTGGGCGTGCAGGCGCTCCGCGAGCGCGTCGTCGACCGTCGTGGTCTCCGGCACCACGACGGCCCGGTAGCCGCTCAGCTCCGCCGTCGGCGGGACCACGTCGAACTGGGCGCGGAGCTGCTGCAGCGCCCGTACCGCGCCGATGTTGCCCGCGCCGGGGTTGTCGCCCAGGCCGGGGTCCACGACGAGGGCGACCTCGCTGACGACCCGGGCGCCGTCGAGGAAGGGCTCGCACCGGGCGATGTGCCCGTAGGCCGAGCCGATCAGCCGGTACGCCGCCCGGGCGGGCACGCCGCGCGGGTGCAGCACGTCACCCACGCCGCTGGTCAGACCGTGGGCCAGCATCTGGCAGCACTCGTAGAGCAGTGCGGCCCGGGGCTTGAGGGCCGCGTTGTCCCCCCAGCTCTCGTGGAACCGGCCGGTGTGGCTGAGGACGGGGAGCCCGAGCGGGCGGACGAAGCGGGCCACGTAGGGCAGGAACGCGTAGCCCCAGCCGCCGGTGGGCAGCCCCTCGACCTCGACGTGCCGCACGAACCGCCGTTCCTCGGTCAGCCCGGTCTTCGGCCGGCTGTTGAACCAGACGCCCTGGACGGCGTCCGCGGGGAGGGCCTTCTCCACCATCGCGGAGTAGCGGGCCATGTAGCGCCGGGCGACCAGGTTCGCGTAGCGGGCCCGGTGGTCCGCGTCGGCCGGGTCGAGGCCCTCGCGGCGCATCCCGTCGACCGCCCAGCGGCTCACGCTCGGCTGGTTCCAGCACATGTCGATGAAGACCCCGTCGACGGGGGCGAACCGCCGTAGGACCTCCTCCAGCTGATCCGCGAAGTAGTCGGCGTAGGGGCTGGACATGTCGAGGATGTTCCAGGCCGCCTCGAACGCCGAGGTGCTCCAGCGGGCGAGCTTCAGGTCCTCGCCGTGCGCGATCCACTCGGGGTGCTCCCGGGCGGCGTACTCGTCGACCTGGAGGGAGAGGTAGATCGGTGCGCGGATGCCCACGGCGTGCAGGGCCCGGACCTGTTCGGCGAGCAGGTCGAGGTCGGGGGCGAGCCCGGGGTGGCGTTCCGGCCGGTCGGTGCCGTAGTACAGGTGGCCGTGGTGGCACTTGGCGAAGACGGTGACGCTGTCGACGTGGGCCTCCTCGAAGGCCCGGGCGAAGGTCACCGGGTCGAAGTCCCGCCCCACGTCGGGGACGTCGGGGCCGGTGTGGAAGTCCAGGTGCACGGTGCGCCGGGGGAAGCGACCGGTATTGTGAGCGTTCACATCTCCGAGGGTCATGGGATGGGTCTATCGGAGAGGCAACTGCGACGTCCAGGGGGTCAGTGGGATGAGTCGTGAAATCGCCGGTCAGCGCGGCGGATCCGAGAGCGGTGGGGTAACCGGCCCACGGGCTGGACGATTCCGTCCCTGTCGAGACATGGGATCTCTCGCGGTGTCGGCGGCGCCGTCAGCCGAAGAAGCGTCGCTGGATCTCCCGCCGGTAGTCCCGCAGCGTCCGGTCGAGGTGCACCGCCGTGGCCGTGGCCGCTTCGTCGGCCCGGCCGTCGCGGATGGCGCGGTAGATCGCCTCGTGCTCCTCGACCTCGTGACCCAGGAGCGGTGGAAGCTCCCCGACCCCTGCCAGGAGCCCTGGCCCGACCGCGGCGACTCCCGCCGGTGGACGGAACTCACCGAGATCTGGCACCCGGGCGAACCCGGCCCCTGACCCCGTCCCCGCCCCGCCCCCGTGCCAGCCCGACCTGACCCGACCCGACCCGACCCGGAGCCTCCCGTGACCCCCGCCCCACCGCCCGTGCTCATCGACGCCCACCACCACCTGTGGGACCTCGCCCGGCGCCCGCAACCGTGGCTCGACGAACCGGCCCTGACGTCGATCCGCCGCACGTTCACCCCCGACGACCTGCGCTGCGCGGCCACCCAGGAGGTGGCCGGCCGCAGGCTGCACGGCACGGTGGTCGTGCAGTGCGTGCCGGACGTGTCCGAGACCGAGGAACTGCTCGCGCTCGCCGCACACGAGCCGCTGATCGACGCCGTGGTCGGCTGGGTGGACCTCACGTCCCCCGCGGTCGGTGACGAGCTCGACCGACTGCTCGCCGGACCGGGCGGCGGCCACCTCCGGTCGCTGCGCAGCCTGGTCCAGGGCGAGGCGGACCCGGCCTGGCTGCAACGCCCGGACGTCGAACGCGGGTTGGCGGCGGTCGGGGCGCGCGGGCTGGGCTACGACGTGCTCGTCCGCAGCCACCAGCTCGACCAGGCGATCCGGTTGGCCGAGCGGTTCCCCGGCCTGCCCCAGGTGCTCGACCATGCCGGCAAGCCGGACATCGCCGGCGGCGAACTGGGGGACTGGGAGCACCGGGTGCGCCGGCTGGCCCGGCACCCCCAGGTGGTCTGCAAGGTGTCGGGACTGATCACCGAGGCCGACCACGACTGGTGGACCATCACCGACATCCGGCCGGTGTGGGACGTCCTGCTGAGCGCCTTCGGCCCCGACCGGCTGATGTTCGGCTCGGACTGGCCGGTGGCGAACCTCGCGGGCGGCTGGAACCTCTGGGCCGCCACCGTGCACGAACTGCTCGACGGGTGCTCCGCCGACGAGACCTCGGCGATCCTCGCGGGCACCGCGACCGCCTTCTACCGTCTCACCCGTACCGAACCCACCCGGACGGCGGACGGCTGAGCCGATGACCGACGATCAAAGATCCATTCCGATGTCCAGTGGGGAGTCCAGATGAAACTGCTTCGGATCGGGGCAACGGGAGAGGAGATCCCGGCGGTCCTCGATGAGGACGGCCGCGTGTTCGCGCTCTCGGAGCTGACCGGTGACATCGACGGGGAGTTCCTCGCCACCGGCGGGACCGACCGGGCCGCGGCGGCGCTGGCCGGCGGACGGCTGCCCGAGATCGACACGGCCGGGCTGCGCATCGGGGCACCCGTCGCCCGCCCCGGCAAGGTGGTGTGCATCGGCCTCAACTACCGCGACCACGCGGCGGAGACCGGTGCGGCCGTCCCCGAGCGGCCGGTGGTGTTCCTGAAGGACCCGTCCACGGTGGTCGGCCCGTACGACCCGGTGCTGATCCCGCGCGGTTCCGTGAAGACCGACTGGGAGGTGGAACTCGCCGTCGTGATCGGCCGCGAGGCCCGCTACCTGGCGAGCCCGGACGAGGCGCCGGCGCACATCGCCGGTTACACCATCAGCAACGACGTCTCGGAGCGGGAGTTCCAGCTGGAGTACTCCGCGCAGTGGGACCTCGGCAAGTCCTGCGAGACGTTCAACCCGCTCGGCCCCTGGCTGGTCACCCCGGACGAGGCGGGCGACCCGGGCGCGCTCGGCCTGCGGCTGGCCGTCAACGGTGAGACGAGGCAGGACGGCGACACCAAGAACATGGTCTTCGACGTCGCCCACCTGGTCTGGTACCTGAGCCGGTTCATGGTGCTGCGCCCCGGCGACGTCATCAACACCGGCACCCCGGCCGGCGTGGCCCTCGGCCTGCCCGGCACCCCCTACCTGCGCGCGGGCGACACCGTCGAACTGTCCATCGACGGCCTCGGCACCCAGCGCCAGACCTTCGTCAACGCGTGAAAGGCACCCAGTTGTCCGACACCCCAGCGCGGATCACCGCCGTCGACACCCATCGCCTCCGCCTCCCCCGCCGCGAGGAGTCGCCGGCATGACGGCCACGGACCTTGACGGACTCTCGGCGGTGGTCACCGGTGGGGCGTCCGGGATCGGTCTCGCGACCGCGTCGTTGCTCGCGGAGCGGGGTGCGCGGGTGGCCGTGCTCGACCTCGACCCGGGGGCGGTGGGGGAGCCGTTGCTGGGCCTCGCCGCCGACGTGACCGACGACGCCTCCGTGCGCGCGGCGGTCGAGGCCGCGGCCGGGGCGCTCGGCGGGATCGACATCCTGGTCAACAACGCGGGCATCGGCGCGATCGGTACCGTGGAGGACAACCCGGACGAGCAGTGGCACCGCGTCCTGGACGTCAACCTGCTCGGGGTCGTCCGCACCACCCGGGCCGCCTTGCCGCACCTGCGCCGCTCCGCCCACGCCTCGGTGGTCAACCTCGGCTCGATCGTCGTCACGACCGGTCTGCCGCAGCGCGCGCTCTACGCGGCGAGCAAGGGCGCCGTGCACTCGCTCACCCTGGCGATGGCCGCCGACCACGTCCGCGAGGGCATCCGGGTCAACTGCGTCAGCCCCGGCACCGTGGACACCCCCTGGGTGGGCCGGCTGCTGGACGCCGCCGACGACCCGGCGGCCGAACGCGCCGCCCTGAACGCCCGCCAGCCACACGGACGATTGGTCACCGCACAGGAGGTGGCCGCGGCCATCGCCTACCTCGCCTCCCCCACCGCCGCCAGCACCACGGGCATCCTCCTGCAGGTCGACGGCGGCACGGCGAACCTCCGCCTGCGACCGGAGGGCCGGCGGTGAGCCCGCCGCGCCGTCCGCTGGGGCGCAGCGGGGTACCGGTCAGCGAGCTCGCCTTCGGCGCGGCGGGCATCGGCAACCTGTTCACGCCGGTCACCGACGCCGAGGCCGAGGAAGCCGTCGCCGCCGCCTGGGAGTCGGGCGTGCGGTACTTCGACACCGCCCCGCACTACGGTCTGGGACTCGCCGAACGGCGGCTCGGGCAGGCCCTGCGCGGCCGTCCCCGGGGCGAGTACACGCTCTCCACCAAGGTCGGCCGTCTCCTGGAGGCCACCGGTTCCACCGACGGAGACGACCTGGCCCACGGCGGCTTCGCGGTCCCCGCCACCCACCGCCGGGTCTGGGACTTCAGTGCCGAGGGCGTACGCCGCTCGATCGGGGACAGCCTGGAGCGGCTCGGCCTGGACCGGATCGACATCGCCTACCTCCACGACCCCGACGACCACGCCGAGTGGGCGCTCACCGAGGCCTACCCCGAGCTGGAACGGCTGCGCGCCGAGGGCGTACTCGGCGCGATCGGCATCGGCATGAACCAGGCCGAGCTGCCCGCCCGGTTCGTCCGCGAGACCGACATCGACGCCGTCCTGCTGGCCGGGCGCTACAGCCTGCTCGACCAGCGCGGCCTGACCGAACTGCTGCCGCTGGCCGCCGAGCGCGGCGTCGGCGTGGTGGTCGGCGGCGTCTTCAACTCCGGCCTGCTCGCCGACCCGAAGCCCGGTGCCACCTTCGACTACGCCACAGCCCCCGACGAACTCCTCAACCGGGCCCTGCAGTTGAAGGAGGCGTGCGAGCGGCACGGCATCCCTCTGCGCGCCGCCGCGCTGCGTTTCCCGTTCGGGCACCCCGCCGTCGCTTCGGTCCTCGTCGGCACCCGCAACGCCGCCGAGGTCCGGGACGCCGCCGCGGTGATCGGCCACCCCGTTCCCGGCGCGCTCTGGGCGGAGTTGAAGGAACGCGGACTGCTGCCCGCTCACGTACCGACCCCGGCCGAGGAGGAGTGATGCGGATCGATGTGTTCATCACCTGCTTCGACGACACCGTGTTCCCCAGCACCGGCCGCGCCGTGGTGACCGTCGTGGAGCGCCTCGGGCACACGGTCGCGTTCCCGACGGAGCAGGCCTGCCGCGGGCAGACGCACTTCAACACCGGCTACCGCCCGGAGGCCGTCCCGCTGGTGGAACGCTTCTCACGGACCTCCGCCCACCACGACGCGGTGGTCACCCCCTCCGCCTCCTGTGCGGTCTGAGCGAACAGCGGAGCCGCCCTTCCCGAAGGGGCGGCTCCGAGGTGTGGGGGACGGGCAGCCGTGCCGCCGGAAGGGGACTCCGGCGCCTGGCTCCAGTCCAGGGCCCCGCGCGCCGCGCTCCCAGCAGCGGCGGGCGGGATCTCGTGGTGCCGGTCAGCCCGATCAGCCCCGTGCTGTCCGTCGCTCTCCGGGCCTCCGCGACGCCGGGCGCTGGGACCGGCACCAGGGAGGAACCCGGCGTGGCGAATGCCGAGGACCGCCGGGGCGCACCACCGTCCTACGCCACCTCCGCACCGAATGTCAGCGCTCACACCCCGGATGTTTCCTGGCTGGCCCGGCTGGTGTGGCGAGGGGAGCCCCGGCCGCCTCGGCGACCCGGGGCTCCCCGTGGCGGCGAGTGCCGGTCAGCGGCGTTGGAGGGTGAGGAGCCCCGGGCGCCAGGGGAGTCGGTCGTAGGGGCCGGTGGCGGTGGGGGACTTGCCCTGGTAGAGGAACTGGAGGTGGCAGGGGTCGATGGTCATGGTCTGGTCGGGGTTGTCGCGGACCAGGTCGCCGTGGCTGATGTCGTTGGTCCAGGTGGCACCGCTGTTGGCCTTGCCGGCGAAGGGGTTGTTCGCGCTGGCGGCCTGCGGGGTCCAGGAGCCGTTGAGGCTGGTGGCGGTGAACGAGCGGAAGTAGCGGTGCTCGTTCGCGTCCCGAGCCTCGACGATCATGAGGTACTGGTTCCGGTCCTTGACCTTGTAGACCTGCGGGGCCTCGAAGAGGTTCGCGGTCGAGTCGGTCATGACGGTGGTGTAGGAGGAGCCGAAGCTGCTCGGGAACCGCCCGATCGGCATGCTCGCCCGGTAGATGCTGCCGTTGTCACCGGCGAAGAACAGGTACATGTTCTGGCCGTCGGCGATCAGGGTCTGGTCGATCGGACCGGTACCGGAATTGGGGATGCTGCCGGTGAACAGCGGCTGCGGCGCGGACCAGCCGTTGGGGTTCGTCGGGTCGCTCGACGTGCGGTAGACGAACGGCCACTGACCCCACTGGTACGCCAGCACCCAGATCTTCTTGGGCGCGAAGTAGAACAGCGTGGGCGCCACCGCGGCCTGGCCCATCCCGATCTGGCCGGCCGACGCCATGTCGGACCAGTTGGTGAACGGGCTGAACATCATCGAGCCGTACGACGACCCCGACACGTTCGACGCGTAGACCAGGTGCTTGCCGTTGTACACGACGTCCGTGAAGTCCTTCACCGCGGCCCAGCCGTTCGCCGGCTGCGCCAGTGAACCCGTCGACGACCAGTGGTACGTCGAGGGAAGGGCGCAGGCGAGGTCGCCCGCGGCCGCCTGCGCGGTGTCGGCGGCCTGCGCGGTGGTGACTCCGGGCGCGGCAGTCAATGCCGCGACGGCCGCGACCACGGCGGCGAGCACCGTGGACCGCCGACCTCGGCCGGACTTCCGTTCACGCATGGGGACCTCCGTAAGTTGTTGGGCGGCCCGGGAGGGCCGGATGTGGCTGATGAGGTCTTGCCAGTTGCCAGTTGCCAGTTGCCAGTTGCCGCCCGCCGGTTGCGGGTCCCGGGTCGGCATCGACGCGGGGACGGGCGACCACTGGGTGGCCGTGGTCGACGACACCGGTGCGACCCTGTGGTCACGGAAGACCGATAACGACGAGTCGGCGATCCCGACCGCGCTCGGTCGGATCCTCGGCGCGGCCGACGGAGACTCCTTCCTCAGCGGGTGCCCACCGTGAGGTCGGAGGTGCCGCTGCTCCGGTAGCCCTCGGTCGCCAGGATCTCGTAGTTCATGGTGCCGAGGCGCATGCCGTACCTGGCCCACGCGTCGAAGTGGTTCCCGACCGTGATCGTCCCGCCGGTCCGCCTGGCGCGACGGACGCTCCAGTACTGGTTGAAGGTCCTGATGCCCTCGATCGACGGGGCGTTGAAACGCGTCGTCTCGTAGATGTCGTAGGTGCCACCGTCGGTGGTGACGGTGCCCTTGAACGCGCCGGTGGGCCGGTAGGAGCCGTAGTTGTCGACGACGTAGTACTCGACGAGCGGGTTGGTGCTCCAGCCGTAGAGCGACAGATAGGCGTTGCCGTTGGTGCTCCACGTGCCCGAGTAGGAGACCGGTTTGCGTGAGCCGGTGCTCCAGCCCTTGCCGGCCACGAAGTTGCCGGCGTTGGTCCAGGAGGTGCCGTAGTGGCCGCCGCCCTTCAGCGACATCGAGACCGCGCCGGTGCCCTCGGTCCAGAACGAGTAGAAGTACCCGCCGTCGGTGCCGGTCTGGTTCGTGGTCACGGTGGCGGCGTCGGCGGTGCCGGGCAGGATCAGGACGACCGCGAGGGCCGGTACGAGGAGGTGCGCCTTGCCGACGAGCCGCCGGAGGCGGTTGACCTTGCGGCCCTTGGGGTGGGGAGCGTTCACGGAATGATCCGTCCTGCCGGTGGGTGGGGTGGGGGTCGACCCTGCGCCGCCCATGTCCGCGAACGGACGGGTGGGCCGAACGCGACCGCTCGGCGGCGCGGGGGAACGTGTCGTCAACACCGCTCTCGGAACGGCGTGTTGGTGACCTGCGGCTGGAGGCCGGAGCCACCGCCGCTCGCACGTGTCTTCGGCCACAGTGTTGGTTTGCACCCGACAAGCTGTCAATGCTTTCGGCAGAAGCGGCGAAACAGTCGGCCATGGCCCAGTCAGTGGATCCGGGCAGCTGAGCGTCTCACCACCGGGCTCGATCGCGCGGGCCTGCGGACCGTGGCCCAAGGCTGTCCTGCGCTTCGCGCCCCCACGTATCTCCGAAATATCAGCGAAACATTCAACCGCGCATTGACGTGTCCCATACACCCCGAGTTACCTAGCCTCGGGAGCCCAACCCATCGCCGCGATGCTCCCGTTCCCTCGAACGACGGCCCCACCACCGTCGTCACTCGCGCGCCACGACCCGCCGACCGCGCGGGTGTTCACCCCCCAACGGAGCGACCCTGGAGGTCGACCATGCCTCTTCGCAGGATTCTGCTCGGAATGCGCCGCGCCTGGACCGCCGCCCTGGTCCTGGCGCTGGCGCTCGTGACCGGCGCCCTGGCCGCGACAACGCCGGCCCTGGCGGCCGGCACCACGTTGAAGGCGGCGGCGGAAGCGAACGGCCGCTACTTCGGCACCGCCCTGGAGGGCGGCGACCTCAACGTTCCCGGTGAAACCGCGGTCGCCGGTGCGCAGTTCGACATGCTGACCCCGGCCAACGAGATGAAGTGGGACACGATCGAGCCGTCCCCCGGCACGTACAACTTCGGGCCGGCCGACCGGCTCGTCCAGTTCGCCCGGTCCCACGGCATGCGCGTGCGCGGCCACAACCTGGTGTGGCAGAACCAACTCCCCTCCTGGGCGGCGAACCTGCCGCTGAACCAGGTGCGCTCCGCGATGGAGGCGCACATCACCGCCGAGGCCACCCACTACAAGGGCCAGGTCTACGCGTGGGACGTGATCAACGAGCCCTTCAACGGCGACGGCTCCCTCGTCCCGGACGTGTTCTACCGGGCGATGGGAGAGGGCTACCTCGCCGACGCGCTGCGCACGGCGCACGCCGCCGACCCGGGCGCCAAGCTCTACATCAACGACTACAACATCGAGGGCCGGAACGCGAAGAGCGACGCCCTCTACCGCCTGGCCCGGTCGCTGCTCGCCCAGGGGGTGCCGCTCGGCGGCATCGGCTTCGAGAGCCACTTCATCCTCGGCCAGGTCCCCGCCGACCTGCAGGCCAACCTGCAGCGGTTCGCGGACCTGGGCCTGGACGTGGCGATCACCGAACTGGACGACCGCATCCAGCTCCCCGCCTCCGGCGCCGCGCTCCAGCAGCAGGGCGCCGACTACGCCGCCGTGGTCCGGGCCTGCCTGGCCGTCTCCCGCTGCGTGGGCGTGAGCCAGTGGGGCGTGGACGACGCGCACTCCTGGATTCCCGGCACCTTCCCCGGGACCGGTGCCGCCACCATGTACGACGGCAACGACCGGCCCAAGCCGGCCTACTACGCGGCGCTCTCCGCCCTCGGCGGTTCGAGCCCCGGCGGCGGGGGCGGCGGTACCACGGGTGAGCTGCACGCGGTCGGTGCCGGCAAGTGCCTGGACGTGCCGAACGCCTCGACGACGGCGGGCACCCAGGTGCAGATCTACCGCTGCTGGGGCGGCGGAAACCAGATCTGGACGCGCACCCCGGGCGACCAGCTGAGCGTCTACGACGGCGGCAGCCGACTGTGCCTGGACGCCTCCGGGCAGGGTGCCGTCCCCGGCACCAAGGTGGTCGTCTGGTCGTGCAACGGCCAGGCCAACCAGCAGTGGCACCTCAACGCCGACGGCACCGTCACCGGCGTCCAGTCCGGCCTGTGCCTGGACGTCTCCGGCGCCTCCACCGCCGACGGCGCCCTGGTCCAACTGTGGACCTGCGGCAGCGCCGGCAACCAGCGCTGGACCCTCGGCTGACGCCACGGGACGGTGTGGCCGGGCGGCGCCCGGGGGGGGCGCCGCCCCGCCCCCAAACAGTGCCCCGCGCGCCCCCGGACCCCCGCCCCCCCCGCGCCCCCGTGGGCCCGACCCCCCCGACCCCCGCCGCCCCCACCCCCCCAGCCCCCCACACCGAAGCCGGTGTTGCCGGTGGAGAAAACGTGCAGGAACCAGGTAGCGGGACGCGG